>JBIJDP010000008.1:0-12418 GCA_044344065.1 Opitutaceae bacterium | reverse complement strand
TGATCTCGGCCGTCCACGGCACGCTTCGCAGTTCGCCATGGCAGCCGAGCGGGGCCCCGAAGTAGTCCGCGGGGAAAAAGCCGTTGGGCAGCGATACAAACCAGCCCCCGTGGAACGTGTCGTAGAATTCACTGCGACCCGCGTGCGGCTGGCCGAGGGCGTGCGCCCGCGGCGGCCAGACCTGCGGATTTTTCCAGAGCACGTCGAGGCCGCCGGCCAGGTCGCGAAACTCCAGCAGGTCGGCGCCATGGTCGGGCCAGAGCACGAGCCGGATGCACTCGTTCCCGACGACCAGCAGCCGGAGCCCGGACCAATCGAGCCACTGGGCGTACGGTCCGGCTGACGGGGAGGGAGGAGGCAGGGGAGACACGGGGGAGATCACCTCAGGCATGGGTGAAGGCGCTCGCGAGCAGCCAGAAGCCGGTGACAAACGCGGCGAGCACGGCCGTGCCCAGGGTGAGTCGCGCCGGGGTGGCAAGCTGGCGGGTGCGCGGCAGGCTGAGCAGGCAGCTCGCGCCGATGCTGACGGCGAACGAGGTCGGGGCGATCCATTGGAAGCTCATCCCGGGCCGGCCCGTGAGCAGGTCCCAGTAGGCGACGATGAAGGCGGAGGCAAAGCTGCAGAGTGCGCCCAGCACGGCCCCGAAGGGTGTGGCACATCAACAGGGCCACGGTCTTGTTTGTCACTTCGAGGAGGTTGCCCGGCACCAGTCCGATCACCGTGCTCCCGCCAATGGTCAGCAGGCCGATGGCAAGCGCGAGGCCGCGGGCCGTCCGGACCTTGGTGGCCTCGGTGCGGTCGGCGTCGGGGCGCTGGGTTTCGATGATGTCCTTCGAGAAGACGGCGATGATGGAGTTGATGCCCGAGCTCAGGCTCGACATCGCCGCGGCGAGGATCCCGGAGATCACCAGCCCGGACACGCCGGACGGCAGGTAGTGGCTGATGTAGTGCGGGAACAGGGCATCGCCGTTTTGCGACAGGCTCGTCCCAGCGGGCAGCACCCCGGGCTGGTGGCGGTAGAAGGCGAGGAGGGCCAGGCCGACGACCGTCAGGATGGCCGTGACGGCCGTGTCCCCGACGTTGTTGATGAGGAACGCCCGCCGGGCGCTGGCCGCGTCGCGGGTCGTGAGGCAGCGCTGCACCGCCAGCTGGTCCGAAGCCGTGGTGCAGACCCAGAGGATGACGGTGCAGACCAGCGTGCCCAGCATCGTCACCCGCACCTGCGGATCGGTGGTGAAGAACGGCTGCGGCGCCCAGTGCGGCTGCCAGACCTCGGGCCACCAGTCCGCGCCGTGCATCTGCACCGCGACGCACCCCAGGGTCACGAGCGCGCCGAGCACCAGCACGAAAAACTGCACGACATCGGTGATGATGACGGCGCCGATGCCCCCGCACAGCGTGTAGACCGTGGTGACCAGGCCGATGAGGATCACCACCGGCGTGATCCAGGACGGATTCCACCCGAGGACGCTTACCAGCACCTTGGCCGTGGTGTAGAGCATCAGGGTCATCCAGACGAGGCGCGTGAGGATGAAGGTGACGGACCCCGTTATCCGCACGGGCCGGCCGAGGCGGGCCTCCAGCATTTCATACGCGCTCGTGATCCGGAGCCGCATGATGGCCGGGATGATGAGCCAGCCGACGAGGAAATAGGTGATCGGCAGCGCGGCGATATAGAGGCAGGCGTAGACCGGTCCGTTCTGGATCAGCTCGCCGGGCAGGGCGATGTACGAGATCGTGCTGAGCAGCGTCGCGACCAGCGAGATGCCGGCCATGAAGGGTTTCATGTTCCGATTGGCCAGGAAGTAGGCCTCGGTGGTGTCCTGTCGGCGCGAGTACCGGAAGCCGATCACGAGCAGGACGCTCACGTAGACGGCGAGGACCAGCCAGTCCAGCAGGCGGAAACCATTGTGCACGCCGCCACCGTCGCTGCCGGCGGCCAGCGCCGCGACCGGGATGCAACCAAGGCCGGCGGCAGTCAGCAGCCGGAGCAGGCGGTGTGGGCGGAGGGCCGGAGGCATGGGCCGGGTCGGGGGTTACCGCCGGGTCGGGGGCGCCAGTTCGGGCTCGGCGAGGGGATCAACGGGGACCCATGTCCCGGTAACGAAGCTTTTTTCGGCGGCGGCCACCGTGGCGCTCGACTCCTGGCTCAAGGCATAGGAGCTGGGCCAGACCTTGGTGCCGAGGGCGCTGTCGACGAAGGTGTTGATCTCGTCGAAGTAAGCCGCCTCAAGCACGGTCCCCATCGCGCCGTGGTTCTCTCGCCGGGGCGCCTTGTCGCCCCTGGCTTGGAAGGTGAGGTCGCCACCGTAGATATCCCAGGTCAGCATGCCTTCCGTGCCGTAGCATTGCCCGCAGCGGTAGTCGACCGGGCAGGACATGGTGATCGTGAGTTGGCCGACGCCGCCGTGGCGGAGGCGCATGGACAGGCTCCAGGTGTCCTCGGTGGGGTCGGGGAGCGTGCCGTATTTTTCAAAGCGCCCGGCGACCTCCGAAAAGTGAGTTCAGCCAGTTGAGCTCGAACGGGATCATCTCCCGCGCCGCGGCGGTGTTGCGGTGGCGGGCGTAGTACTCCTTGCCCTCCGTCGGGTGCCATGTGGGCATGTAGGTCGCCATGAAGGCCTGGTAGCTTAGGAGCCGGCCGATGCGTTCGCGGACCAGCGGGGTGAGCGCCTTGACGAGGGGCAGGAACGCGAAGGACGCCGAGGGCGCGCTGACGAGCCGCTTCTCCCGGGAAATCCGCGCGGTCTCCGCGGCGCCGTACGTCCAGATGTCGGCTTCGATGAAGTGGTGGAGGCCCCGCTCGAGCGCCAGCTTGATGTAGCCGGCCTTGGTGCCGGGCGGGGTGGAGACGATGAGCGCCGCGGGCTGCCACGCGAGCGCCTCGTCGAGGGTCGCGAACACCCGGAGGCCGAATCGCGCCTGCGCGGCGGCGCGGCGGTCCGCGCGTTCGTCGTAGAGGGCGACTTCGAGGTCTTTGCGCTGGTGGAGGTCGCGCATGCGGCGCGTGCCCATGGAGCCGGAGCCGAGTTGCAGGATTTTCATGTTTTGGGATGGAAAGATCAGTTGAGCCGGCTGAAGCCGGTGTGGGCGACCGGGCCGTGCAGGGCCGAGGCGACATCCTGCCGGTCCAGGTGCGCCCGCAGTCCGGCGAAGGCGGCGTCCACGGCCGCGAGGTACTGTTCGACGATGGCCGGGGTGTGCGCGAGGGTCGGGTAGAAGAGGCCGTTGGCGAGAAAGCCGCGGGCCAGCATTTCCTGGGTGAACAGGGTCATGAGGAGCGGCGAGTCGGCGCCCTGGTCGAACGCGAAGCTGCACAGCGCGGGAATGCCGGCAGGCCGGAGCTTCAGGCCGTGCCGCTCGCCCAGCGTCCGCCAGCCGGCGGACGTCTGCGTGCCGACCCGCCGAATGTGCGCGACCGCATCGGTTTCGGCGAGCCGCGCGAGGGTCGCGAGGGCGGCGGCCGGACCGATGGCTTCCGTCCAATAGGTGCTGCTGATGAAGGATTGCTGCGCGGCCTCCATCACCGCGGCGCGCCCGATGATGGCGGCCATCGGGAAGCCGTTGGAGATTGCCTTGGCGAAGACGGCGATGTCGGGGTTGACCCCGAGGGTCAGGTGGATCCCGCCGTGGTGGCTGCGCCAGCCGGCCGTGATTTCGTCGAAGATGAGGACCGCGCCATGCCGGTCGGCGAGCTGGCGGACGCGGACGAGAAAATCACCGCGGGGCGCCTCGAGCCGCATGGGCTCCATGACGATGGCGGCGATGCCGTTGGGCTGCGCGGCGAGGATCGCCTCCAGTTCCCCGATGTGCTGGTAGCGGAAGGGTAGGGCCGTGCCGCCGAGGCCGGGCGGCACGCCGGCGGGATCGAGCCCGGTGAGAAGGTGGCCGTTGAGCGCGGTGCGCGCCCCGACGTTGGCGGCGAGGTACCAGTCGGACCAGCCGTGGTAGCCGCAGAAGGCCACGGTGCTGCGGCCGGTGGCGGCGCGGGCGATGCGGACGGCGACGGCCATGGCCTCGCCGCCGGCGCGGGTGTAGCGCACCTGTTCGGCCCAAGGGTGCAACTGGCACAACCGGTCGGCGAGCTCCACTTCGTCGGGGGAATTGAGCGTGCACATGTTGCCGTCGGCGATGCGGCGGGTGACCGCGGCGTTCACGGTTTCATCCGCGAAGCCCAGCAGGCAGCAACCGATCCCGCATGAGGTGAAATCAACGTAGGGGCGATCATCGAGATCCCAAACCGTGCAGCCCTTGGCGCGGCGGTAATAGGCGGGCCAGTTGTCGGGCAGGAACATTTCGGGCCGTTTGCTCAGCAGCTGGGTGCCGCCGGGGATGCGGCGTTTGGCGCGGCGATAGAGATCCGGGCCGGTGCCGGGCGGGGTGGTTGGGTGGGATGGCATGGCGGCAGACGGATTCAGAGGGCGAGCCGGAAACCGATGGACTCGTGCCGCAGATTGGGCGGGTCCTCGTGGCGGTAGGCGATCCAGAGATTCAGATAATGGCAGGTCATGTAGGAACCGCCGCGCAGCACGCGGTTTCCAGCCGGATCGAGTCCGGTGGGCTTGTTGCTCGCCTTCAGGCCGGCGCTCACCTCCTCGAATTTTTCGCCGCACCAGGCCCACACATTGCCGACCATGTCATGCAGGCCGAACCCGTTGGCCGGATAGCTGCCCACCGGTTTGGGCGCCGCGTGGCCGCCGAAGCAGGCGAGGCGCGGATCGAGCGCATCGCCCCATGGGAAGATCGTGCCGTTGCGTCCACCGCGCGCCGCATACTCGTACTCGGCGTCGCGCGGGAGTCGGTAGGGCCGGCCGGTTTTGGCCGCGAGCCAGGCGCAGTAGGCGGTGGCGTCATCCCATGAGATGCCGATCACGGGCTGGCGGTCGGCGTTGAAACCTTCCCGGTCAATGTGGCTCGGTTTCGGCGCGCTGGTCTCCGCGAGAAAGATGCGATACTCCGCGTTGGTGACATGCGTGCGGGCCAGGGAGAACCGCGGAACCCTGACGGACTTGCCTGAATGCCAGACCCAGGGGAGACCGGGCCGGGGCGGACACCTGGGTTGGCCCATTTGCAAGCGTCCGCCGGGAATGGCTGCCAGGTCGGGGAGGATCACGAGGGAGCGGGGCAGGCGTTTGAAGCGGATCCGGGTCATGCGGGAACGAGGCTGGGGCGGCGGGGTGCGATGGGAAGAACGGGTCACCTGTCTAATAAAAGTACACCGGAAAGGCGGGGCGGCTGGACGAAGATTGATGCTGGTTGCAGGGCGGGGTCTCCTCCTTCGCCGAGCCTACGGAGGACAGGTCCGAACCCCGCCATTCTTCGCCTCCCGCTGGAATCTAGTCGTTCTCGTACTCGTTCTCGTTCTCGGAATTGAGGGGAAACTACGAGATAGATTACGAGAACGAGTACGAGAAAGAGAACGATGAATCCTGGTCGGGTGATTAATGGCTGGGATCGGAGATCCCGCCCTACATCGGCCCGGTTTTCCCGGTCCTCTTCGGCGCCGCCGGCTCGCGGCGGTCGGCGAGGGTGCGGCCGGCGATGAAGGTGGGGATGAAGAGTTTCGGCTTCGGCGGGATATCGTGGCCAGCCAGCAGGGCTTCCGCGAAGCGCACCGCCCGGTCGCTGTGCAGGAGGTCGGAGCCATGGTAGCGCGAAATCTCGGGCAGGGCCGAGTCGAGCAATGGATGGGAGTCCCGGGACAGCAGCGAAACATCCTCGGGAATCCGGAGGCCGGACCGGTGGAGGTGCACCATGGTGGTGAGCGCGAAGTCGGGCCGCAGGGAGAAGATCGCCGTGGGGCGGTGGCGCAGCTTCAGCAACTGATCGAGCTTGGGCCGGAGATTCGACTGGTCGGAGTTGACGAACACGCGGGTCACCGTCGCACCGGCTGCGCTCTTGGCGAGGTAGCCGAGGAAACCCTTGCAGGTCTCAAGATCCCCGGCGAGGAGCCGGTGGGATTGCAGGAGGGCGATGTGGCGGTGCCGGTGCTGGATGAGGGCGCCGGCGGCATGCCAGCCGGTCGCATGGAAATCGAAGTCAATCGAGGGCAGGGCCACGCCGGGCTGGCACGAGCCGAGGAGGAAAGTCGGCAACCCGGCGCGCGCGAACCAATGCTGGATCGAGGCCGAGCAGGCGAGGAGGATCCAGCAGACATGGGTGCGACCGGTGACCAGGGCCCGCAACTGGCGCTCGGGCCGGGCCACGTCGAGTTTCGCGTCGAACGCCTCCTCCCAGCGCATGCCCTTGGCGGCGCAGGCGGCGTGCAGTTCGAGGATGAGTTCGTTCGTGAGCAGGGCTTTCCGGGACATCGGGCAGACGACGCAGACGGTCGGCGGGACCGGATTCGAGCGGGGGGCCGTGGATGGATTCACGCGGGAGCGCCGGCCATTGCTGCGGTTGATGAGGCCTTCGCGGACCAACTGGGCTAAGGCGCTCCGGAGGGAAATCCGGCTGATCCCCAGAAGCCGGGCCAATTGATGTTCCCCGGGGAGGGGATCCGGCAGGGTCCGCTGCCGGAGGGCTTCGCGCAGGGCATTGGCCGCCTGGTCGGCCACGGTCACGCGGCGAAAGGCGGTCAGGGGATCCCCGGATAGCTTGGCAGGCATCCCGTCCACCTATCCATTCCTAAGACAGGAGGCCAGACCTTTAACCCGCCTGTCCCGCCGCCAGCCTTGGCGCCCGTGCTCCTTCCAACCCCGTGCCAGCCCCCAAGCCATGAAGACACCCGCTGAAATCCGTCACGCGCTTTCGGGTCCGATCGCCTCGGTCAACACCCCCTTCACGCGCGAGGGGGCCATCGACTACCGGAGCCTGCAGAACTTCGTGGATTACGTCATCGCCGCGGGGAGCCGGACGGTGCTGCTGACCTATGGCGACAGTCTGTACTCGATCCTCACGGACCAGGAAGTCGCCGAGGTGACCCGGGCTGTCGTGGAATTCACCCGCCGGCGCGCGATGGTGGTGGCGGCCGACCGCATGTGGTGGACCGGCAAGACCGTGGAGTTTGCGGCCTACTGCCGGAATGTCGGCGCGGATGTGCTGATGGTGCTGCCGCCGGACTGGTGCCAGTCCTGCACGGTGCAGACCTTGGTGGACCATTACGCGCAGGCCGCCCGGGAGCTGCCCGTCATGCTGGTCACAAATTTCGCCGCCAAGTGGCCGCTGCCGCGCAGCCTGGAGCTTTTCCGCCGGCTGCGGGACGAGGTCCCGGGCGTGATGGCGGTCAAGGATGATGTCTGCGGGGAAATGGGCCGGCAGCTTGGGTTGATGGCATACGACCAGTGGGCGATTCTCGCCAGCGGCTCGAAGCGCATGATCCTGAACAATGTGCCCTACGGCTGCGACGGCTACCTGTCCTCCTTCATCTATTTCAAGCCCGAGGTCGCGTTCGCCTTTTGGGATGCGGTGCTGAACAAGGATGACGCCGGCGTCCGGCGCATCATTGCCGAGGTCGACATTCCCTTCTGGGAGTTCATGGAATCGATGCCCGGCAGCTTCGACGCGATCGTCCACGGCATCCAGGAATTGAAGGGAATGGCCCCGCGCTGGCGCCGGCCGCCGTATTACAGCCTCAGCGAGGCCGAAATGGCGACGTTGTCCGCGTTTCTTTCCGCCAGGAAATGGATGTGAAAGGAGGGTGGAATCAGAAACAATCCAGTTGAACCACGAATGGACACGAAGGCACACGCATGGGATAACCACGGCATGAAACGGAGCGGCACCCACCCCGGGCTTTCCGACGGCAAAATCCGCCGCGAGATTTTCGTGCCCTCGCCCCGTCCGGGCGTGACGGTGATCGCCTCGAGCTTTTATACGCGGCCCAAGGGTCTCGATCTCGTTTCCATCCACGAGCTCATGATGCGTTCCGACACCGTGGAGGTCGCCGACTTCCGGTATTCGAACGACAACGGCCGCACCTGGACCCACGGGGAGCAGGTGGCGACCTTTGGTCTCCGGCCGTCCGGTAAACTGCGCCGGGCCATGCGGGGCTGTGTGGTGGACCCGGCCACCGGCCGACTGCTGCAATTCTATCTGGAGGCGATCCTGCCCACCGATGATCCGCTGGAGGGTTTCCGGCAATGGGTGGCCTATTGCCGCGTGTCGGAGGACGGCGGGATGACCTGGTACGCCAATGACCAGATCATCCACCGGGGCGCGGAATTCAATTCGGACCACCCCCTGCCCGGCGTGCGACGGGGCCATACGGGACTCATGATCGGCGACCATGCGTCGCGGCCGATCTTTCTGGCGGATGGCACGCTGCTTGTCCCGGTGATCATCGCCCCCGCGGGTCCCGACGGGAATTACTTCAATCCGGGTGGCGGCTACACCTACAGTGATGCCGCCGTTCTGCGCGGCCGGTGGGCGGCGGATGGCCGCCACCTGGAGTGGGAGCTGTCGCAGCTCGTGAAGGTGGACCCCAACCTCTCGACGCGCGGGATGGACGAGCCCACCCTGGGCGTCCTGGCCGACGGCCGCATTTTGATGGTGCTGCGCGGATCGAACGACCGGAAATCCGCGCTACCCGGACGTCGCTGGGCGGCGTATTCAAGCGACGAGGGGCGGACGTGGACCAAACCCGAGCCCTGGACGTATTCGAATGGCGAAAGCTTCTTTTCCCCTGCGGCTTCATCCCAGTTGATCGCACATTCTTCGGGCCGGCTCTTCTGGTTTGGCAACATTTCACCCGTCAATCCGACCGGCAACCGGCCGCGCTTTCCCTTTGTCATAGGGGAAGTGGACCGGCGATCCGGATTGCTGGACCAGACCAGCATCCGCGTGGTTGATGATCGGGCCGCGCATGAAACCACGGCGCTTCAGCTCTCAAGTCCGTCCACGCGGGAGGACCGGGAGACCGGCGAAATCCTCCTGAACCTCACCCGGTTCAGCGAATTCTCCAAGGACGCAGAGCACGACTGGACGGCGCACGCGTACCTGTACCGCATCGCCGTCGATTGAAGGGCGAAGGAGGGCCCTCGGTCGCAATCTCACGCCCGGCCCCAAGGCGGGAGAAAGAGAAAGTTTACCCGCCTACGGCGGCGCCAGAGGCGACCAGGAATTACGAGAACGAGAAAGATTGGATTCTAGCTTGGGAATGAGCGGCGGGATTCGGACCTGTCCTCCGTAGGCCGGCGAAGGAGGAGACCCCGCCCTGCAAATCAATCCGTTTTCATCCGCGTGCATTACGGGACTGATTCCATGGCCGCAGGCGGACTAATAGAATTTTGGCGGAGGGTTGTCCGTTGACCCGGGCGCCGCGGTGCGTAATTTAGCGTCAGCGCGCCATATTTTCACCGGTAATTGCACGCTGCCCCCAACTTCCTTCAAGCACCTTAACCACCCCCCTGCTTCCAGCCACCGATTCACCCCGCCCCTGAAATAAAGCGCCCCTGATTTGCGCCCCCCGCCGCCGCCCAGGCCTACCAAGGAATAGCCGATGAAACCTTCCTCAGCTGCCTCCTTGGAACCTGTCGGCCAGACGGCGCAGGACCGGTCCGATGCGCGGGAGATCAAAGACCATCCGCGCTCGCCGCTGAAGATTGAGCGGACCATCAAGTACGAATCCGACCGCCGCGTCGGCTTTGGCCGCGAGGTGATGAGCGTGCCGGGCTGCGAACAGCTGGAGAACTGCATCCAGTGCGGCACCTGCTCCGGGGTCTGCCCGCTGAGCATCTACATGGACCACTCGCCGCGGCAGGTGATGGCGCTGACGCGGGCCGACTTCCGCGACGAGGTGCTGCGCAGCCACACGATCTGGCTCTGCGCCTCCTGCTACGCCTGCACGGTCGAGTGTCCGCAGCAGATCCGCATCACGGACATCATGTACGAGCTCAAGCAGCGGGCGATCTCCGCGGGCATCTACCCCCGGCGTTTCCCGATCCCGGTGCTGGCCCATGAGTTCACCCGCATGGTGCGCAAGCACGGCCGCATCACGGAACTAGTGCTCGTCATCCGGCTGTTCCTGAAGACCGACATTCTGGCGGCGCTGGGCAACTGGCGGCTGGGGATCGACCTGATGCGCACCGGCCGCTTCTCCCTCCTCACCGAGCGGATCAAACACCACGGCGACATCGCGAAGATGCTCGATGCCGTCGATCACCCCAAGGGGCCCACGTCATGAAACTCGCCTATTTCCCGGGATGTTCGTTGAAGGGCCTCGGCCGCGCCTATGAGGAATCGCTCCTGCCCGTCATGCGCCACCTGGGCGTCGAACTGGAGGAACTGGACGACTGGAACTGCTGCGGAGCCACGGCCTACATGGCGGTGGACGAGGCCAAGGCCTGCGTCCTGGCCGCGCGCAATCTCGCGCTCGCCGAGCAGAGCGGCCGCGGGCAGCTCATGGCGCCGTGCGCCGCGTGCTACCTGGTGCTCAACAAGACCAAGCACTACTTTCACGACTACCCGGCGATGAAGGTGACGATTGACCGGGCGCTGGCCGCAGTGGGCCTGTCGTACGCGGGTGACACGGCAGTCCGGCATCCGTTGGACATTCTGCTGAACGACATCGGGGTCGAAGCCATCCGGCAAAAGGTCACGCAGCCGCTGAAGGGCCTGAAGGTCGCCACCTATTACGGCTGCCAGATCGTGCGGCCGTATGCGACGTTTGACGACCAGTACAATCCCACGTCCATGGACCAGTTGCTGGAAGCGCTGGGCGCCACGGTCGTGCGTTATCCGCTCAAGACCAAGTGCTGCGGCGGCAGCCTCACCGGCACGGTGCCCGCGGCGGGCATCCGCATGGTGTACATTCTGCTCAACGAGGCCCGCAAGCGCGGCGCCGACTGCCTCGCGACCGTGTGCCCGCTCTGCCAGTTCAACCTCGACGCCTACCATGCCCAGGTGCGCGCCGAGTATGGCGAGGTGGTGCTGCCGACCGTGTATTTCTCGCAGTTGATGGGACTGGCGTTCGGCCTGCCCGAAAAGCAACTCGGCCTGCAGCGCGCCGCCGTGCCGTTCCGGTGGCGGCCGGCGGTGCCGGAGGTGGCCCATGCGTAGCAAAGCCCGGTACTCTCCGTGGATAGGGGTCGGCCTCCGGACGGGCCGTGAATGGCCTGCGCCAGCCGAACCGCCCGTCCGGAGGCCGGGCGCTACCCACGCGGCCACATGCCCTTTAACGGTATTCGATCTCCCAACTCCCATCTCCGATCTCCCATAAACCCATGGTCAGCCTTAAACAGGAAATCCGGATCGGTTTCTATGTGTGCCACTGCGGGCACAACATCGCCAGCATGGTGGATTGCCCGGAGGTCGCCAGCTATGTCGGCCGGCTCCCGGGCGTGGTGCTCTCGCGGGATTACAAGTACATGTGCTCCGACCCGGGGCAGGAACTGATCCAGAAGGACATTGCGGAGTTCCAGCTCAACCGCGTCGTCGTCGCCTCATGCTCGCCCCTGCTGCACGAGCACACCTTCCGCCAGGCCGTCGCCGCCGGCGGGCTCAACCCCTATCTCTTCCACATGGTCAACATCCGCGAGCACGACTCGTGGGTGCACACCGACCGCCAGGAAGCCACGGCCAAGGCCAAGGCGCTCGCCCGCGCCGCGATCCGCCGCGCGGCTCTCGCCCGGGCGCTGCCGGAGAAGCAGGTGCCCATCAATCCCGCCGTGCTCGTGGTCGGCGGCGGCATCGCGGGCATCCACGCCGCCCTGACGCTGGCGCAGGCCGGCAAGCACGTGTGGCTGGTCGAACGCGAACCGTCCATCGGCGGACACATGGCGCGGTTCGACAAGACCTTCCCGACGCTCGACTGCGCGGCCTGCATCCTCACGCCCAAGATGTCCGCGGTCGGCTCGCATCCCAACATCACGCTCTGGAGCTTCTCCGACGTCGTGCAGGTGGACGGCTACGTGGGCAACTACACCGTCAAGGTCCGCCGCCGGGCGCGCTACGTGAACGAGGAGCTCTGCACCGGCTGCCAGGAGTGCATCGGCAACTGCATCTACAAGGAGCCGAAATTCCCGGACGAGTTCAACGAGGGCCTCGGCAAGCGGAAGCCGATCCACATCCCGTTCCCGCAGGCGACGCCCCAGGTCGTGCTGATCGACCCGCAGGTGTGCCTGAACTTCAAGCGCGGCGTGCTCACCGACCGCTGCAAGAAAACCTGCGTCGAGGCCTGCGGCGACCGGAAGGCCATTGATTTCACGCAGAAGGAGGAGCTGAAGGAAATCCAGGTCGGCACCATCATCGTGGCCACCGGCTTCAAGCCCTTCGATGTGCGGCGCGTGCCGCAGTACGGCTATGGCACCTATCCCAACGTGTACACCGCCCTCGAGGTCGAGCGTCTGGTCAATGCCTCCGGGCCCACCGCCGGCGAGGTGATCCTGCGCGACGGTCGGCGTCCGTCGGCCATCGCCATCATCCACTGCGTCGGCTCGCGCGACAAGAAGACCAACCGCTGGTGCTCGCGCGTCTGCT
>JBIJDP010000402.1:0-3574 GCA_044344065.1 Opitutaceae bacterium | reverse complement strand
GGCGGATAGTTTGTCATCTGGCCCGGGCCATGGCCAGCAGGATGCGGCTGCTCATGGTGGGTCTTCAAACCCATCCCATTGGCTTTGAATTTCGGAAACCCACAGCAAACCGCAGGGTTTGGTGGCACGCACCCATGAACAACATCCCATCCCTAGTCATTCCGGGCCTAGCGAGGAATCCAGTGCGCGCTTACCGGGGCCTTCGACTCTCGTGCACTGGATTCTCCACTGCGTTAAGCATGACCATCATCGGTTTGAAAACACCCCCCGGACCGGCAAAAACCATCCGTCGTCTGTTGATCCACTCCGGTTTGCTGCTATCGCGGTGCATCCAGCGTCTTCGCTCCGTACCGGAACCAGGCCTGCGTGATCCGCCCGTCCTTAACCTCATACATGGCCGCCAGTTCAATCGTGCCGGTTCCTTCCGGGAAAGTGCGGGTCACGCACTCGTGGTCGATGACGAGATTGCCCACCACGATGCGGTTCAGGAGCCGGGCATGGAGGTTGGGCTCACGGAACCGGGCGGCGAAGCGCGCCCGGATATCCGCCGAACCCTGCGCCACGAGTTTGTCCGGATGCTCGTACTGCCGGACATCATCCGCATAGATCGCCACCAACGCATCGACGTCGCGGGCATTATAGGCGTCCAGCTGCCGTTGCACGACCGCCGCCGGATCTTGGGGGAATTTGTCAGTGGCCATAATATGGGGATGGATCAGTTGACCTGGTGGACTCGCAGGACCAGCGGCCAGGTTACCCTGCGCACTTCAGGGTCCGGCCACGCGGCCTGCAAGTCTCGGTTGAACCCTTTCAATATATCACCGCCCTGTCGTGCGCGATGATATCGCACCGCCGACCATGAAGCGATGTGTGCCAGATAATCCTCCCGCCGCCAGTCCACCTGCACCGTGAAAGGCGGCGGCTTGAGCGCCGCAAACGGCGGGTTCACCTCCCGGTATTCACGTTGCAGAATGCCGGCGCGCTCCGGCCAGGAAGACGCCAGCTCCGAACGCAGCTCGTTCAATTTCTCATCCACCACGGGATCAACCAGGGGCCAGAGGTAGCCCCAGAAGGCGAAGATCGCCCCCGGGCGGCACACCCTGCGGAGTTCGTCCCAGAACTGCGCCAGATCAAACCAGTGCAGCGCCTGGGCCACTGTCACCAGGTCGACCGATGCCGGCGCCAGTCCCGAAGCCTCGGCCGGAGCCAGCAGCTCCGCGCTGATATCGGTGCCCACCACCCGCGCAAAGCGCGCCGCCAGGGCGGCGGCGGCCTGGCCGCTCCTGGTGGCGCAATCCCACGCCGTTTCACGCGCACCGCAAAGACCCGCCAGATAATCAAACAGCCCGGCCGGGTACCCGAAGCGGCCGCGGGCATAAGGCCCGGCCACGGCGGAAAAATGATCCTGCTTTTCGCTCATCGGCCTCAAATAGAAGCCCTCACGACAAAAATGCGACCCTGCGCGCTACCCGCTCCGGCCCAAACCGCCATGTCACGTAATACGTGACAAAGCACCGGCGCGCCGAACCAGCAGGGCAGGTCTCCGACCTGCCCCGTGAGGCATACACCGCGAAAAGACTCCCCGGACACTCGCCTCCTTTCGCCGCCGCAGACACGTGGAAACCAGCGCCCCACCTCTCCCCCCCTGCCCAATCCGCATTGTCACGTATTACGTGACAATGCTCCGGAGCACCTGGCCCGTAGGGCGGGTCTCTGACCTGCCATGAGCGGCTTCCGCCGCGCACTATATCCCCGAACCCACCCCACCCACTTTTCACTACCCGTCATGACTGATCAGTGTCCAATCCCGCTTCGGCCCAGACCGCTTTGTCACGTAATACGTGACAAAGCCTGAAGGGCAAAGGTCGGCTCTCCTGTGGTGACGATGCAGGCTGAACGTTCATCCGCCGCGGGGTTTTAGCTCGCGCGCCCACGGCCACGTTCAACCATTCCCGCATCGCCATGAAAACCCGCCCCTCGCCTTCCGCCAAGGCGTCCCCGCGCCGGAGCGTCTCCCCCGCGACGCCGGCCAACGTACCGATCGAACTCACGTTCACCGCCCGCGGTGCGTACGCCGATCCCTTCAACCAGGTCTCCCTCGACGCCCTGGTCACCGATCCCGCGGGGGTCGTGCGCCGCGTGCCGGCCTTCTGGGCCGGCGGCAAGACGTGGAAGATCCGCTACGCTTCGCCCCTCGCCGGCACGCACACCTTCCGCACCGAGTGCAGCCATTCCGCCGACGCCGGCCTGCAGGGCTGCGCGGGCAGCGTCACGGTTGCAGCCTATCGCGGCAAGAACCCGCTCTACGCCCACGGCCCGGTCCGGGTCGCGGCGAACAAGCGCCACTTCGAGCACGCCGACGGCACGCCGTTCTTCTGGCTCGGCGACACGTGGTGGATGGGCCTCTGCAGCCGGCTCAAATGGCCGCAGGGCTTCAAGCACCTCACCGCCGACCGCGTGAAAAAGGGCTACAACGTCGTGCAGATCATCGCGGGGCTTTACCCCGACATGCATGCGTTCGATCCCCGCGGTGCCAACGAGGCCGGTTTCCCCTGGGAGGAAGGTTACGCGCACATCCGGCCGGAATATTTCGACCGGGCCGATGAACGCCTCGCCCATCTCGTCGCGCAGGGGATCACGCCCTGCATCGTCGGCGCCTGGGGTTACTTCATTTCCTGGATGACCGAGGACCAGCTCAAGGCCCACTGGCGCTACCTCGTCGCCCGCTACGGCGCGTGGCCGGTGCTCTGGTGCACGGCCGGCGAGGCCAACCTGCCCTGGTACCTCGCCAAGAATTTCCCCGAGGACGACCGCACCATGGTCAAGGGTTGGACGAAACTCATCCGCTACCTGAAGGAAACGGATCCGTTCCACCGCCCCATCACGATCCACCCGACCGCGATCAAGCGCTACACCTCGCGCAACGCGACCGAGGACGAGTCGCTCCTGGACTTCGACATGCTCCAGTGCTGCCACGGGCAGAACGAGGCGATCGACATCATGACCACGGCCGTGCGCGAGACCTACGCCGCGGAACCGCGCATGCCGGTGCTCAACGGCGAGCCCTGCTACGAGATGCTCATGGGCACGATCACCGCGCCCTGGCCGCGCCGGGCGTTCTGGTCCTGCGTGCTCAACGGCGCCATGGGCCACACCTACGGTGGCAACGGCATCTGGCAGTTCAACCAGCCCGGCATCCCCCACGGGGCCTCGCCCCACGGCGGCAACTACGGCAACACGCCCTGGCAGGAGGCGATGCACTTCAGCGGCTCGACGCATTGCGCGCTGGGCAAAAAGCTCCTCACGCGTTTCGCATGGGAAAAATTCGAACCCCATCCCGAGTGGGCCGCCTACGCGGGCGAAGTCTGGCTGCCGCTCGACGGCGCCCAGTGGATCTGGCACGACCGCGCAGTCCCGGCCAAGGACGCGCCGGCCTGCCGCAGTTACGTCCGCAAAAGTTTCGAGGTGCCCGCCGGCAAAAAGATCCTCAGCGCCCGGCTGCGCTTCGGCGGCGGCGCGCACTGCGAAGCGCGGCTGAACGGCGCGCCCGCCGGCGTGGCCTGGGGCTGGCGTT
>JBIJDP010000401.1:0-3577 GCA_044344065.1 Opitutaceae bacterium | reverse complement strand
GCCGGCGCCGCCCAGCTGGGCATGGCCAAAGGCGTCGGTCTTGCCGTCGGCGGCGACGTAGTTGCCGTCGGCGTCCACGAGGCCCTCGGCGACGACGATCGAGCAGAACTTTTCGCGCTTCAGGACGCGTTTGACGTCCTCGAGCACTTTGGCCTGGTCGAAGGGAATCTCGGGCAGGAGAATGATGTGCGGGGGATCGTGCGGGTGGTCGCGGCGCTTGGCGAGGGAGGCACCGGCGGCGATCCAGCCGGCGCTGCGGCCCATGACCTCGATGATGGAGACCAGGTCGCCCTGACCCATGGACTCACTGTCGCAGGCGACTTCACGGACCGTGGTGGCGATGTACTTGATCACGCTGCCGTAGCCGGGGCAGTGGTCGGTGACGGCGAGGTCGTTGTCGATGGTCTTCGGCACGCCGATGACCCGGAGCTCGTAGCCCTGTTCCTGGGCGAGCTTGGAGATCTTGTCGGCGGTGTCCTGGGAGTCGTTGCCGCCGATGTAGAAGAAGTAGCGGATGTTGTGAGCCTTGAAGACCTCGAGGACGCGCTCGAAATCGGCCTGCTTCTTGAGCTTGTAGCGGCAGGTGCCAAGGGCGGCGCCGGGGGTGTGCTTGAGCGCGCGGATCTGCTGCTGGGACTCGGCCGCGAGGTCGATGAGGTCCTCATGGAGGATGCCGAGCACGCCGTTGAGGCCGCCATAGATCTCCTCAATGCACTCATGGTTCAGGGCCTCGGCAATAATGCCTGCGACACTGGCGTTGATGACGGAGGTGGGGCCGCCGGACTGGCCCACCAAAACATTTCCTACGAGTTCAGCCATGACAGTATTGATAAAGGTTTAAGAGAACGTGAGGGGACAGGAAAGCGCGTGGCCGCGCCGGGAGGCAAACCCTAATTTCGACGGTGACGGACAAAAGGCCGAGAAATCGCGGAAACGCGGAAGGGCGGAAACGCGGAAGGGGTTGAGGGTAGGGCAGGTCTGTGACCTGCCCGGGATGCGTTCGCCTGCGGAGGAGTGTCCGGCTGCGCTGATGGAGCCGAATCGGAGGCAGGTCGGAGACCTGCCCTACTTTCGTGCCTGCCATGCGGACAACGGTCCCCGGGCAGGAATTCAATCACGGCTTGAGGCGCGTCTGGAACCGAGCTATCCGCATTGGCGATGCAAACTGCAAAATTGCTCGGAATGATCGCAGCCCTCGCGGTTTCGGCCTGCCTGATCGCGGCCGAGGACAGTGACAAGGGCCTGCTGTCCAGAACCGTGTTTGATCAGGCCAAGGGAGTCACGGTGGACATATTCGGCCCCGTGTATCCGTTCGACGCCTTGCTAAAGGAAAAGGCTGGCAAGGTTACCCTGGAGTGCCTCGTGGACGGCGAGAGCAAGCTGATCAGTACGGAGGTCAAGGAATCGAGCGGCCCGGAATTCACGGGTGCGGCGATCGCCTATGCCGAGGCAGTGGACTTCACCATGGGTGGCGGGTTGAAATCCCCCGGCAAGGAAATGCGCATCCTCACACAGGAACTCGTGTTCGATGTCGGCCTGTGCGACCGGCCGATCAAGCAGCCATCCTGCCCTTCCAAGTCAGCGATGGAGATCCTGGAAAAGCTGCGGACGGACCCGACTGGCAAGCAATTCGCCCGGGTCAAGCATCTCGATGGGGCGCTGGTCCCCCTGAAGCAAAAAGCCCCGGTTTTTCCGAAGGCGCTGCAGGACAAGGCCGGCGCGGGCGAGGCCGTGGTTGATTTTTACATCGACCAGCAGGGCTTCGCCGTGCTGCCGCGGATCGTTTCGGCGAGTGACCCGGCGTTCGGGTACGCGGCCTGCCAGAGCATCGACACGTGGAGTTTCCAACCGCCGCTGCGGGAGGGCAAACCGACCGTCGTGAAGGTGCGCATACCGGTCAATTTCCGGCTCAAAGCGCAGCTGCCGGAGACCCCGGCCCAGGCGAAGTAACGGGCGCCCAGGCGATCAGTTTGCGACCGGGATCAGAGTAGGGCAGGTCTGTGACCTGCCCTACCTGATGAGCCGCGATCAGAGCAGCCTTCCCGGCAGGTAGTCGGCGGCTTCCCTGAAGCGGCGGGCCAGGGGTTTGATGTTGGCGATGAACGCGTCCACCTGATGGGGCGCGGCGCCGACGAAGCGGTGGTTTTCAGCGAGAATGCCGGAGAGGATTTTCTTGCCGAGGCCAATGCGCTTGTCGCCGGCGAGCCGGCCCAGGAGATCGGCGTCGCCGCCGGTGCGGAGGGCCTTCGCGGCGGCGAGGGCATGTTCCTTGATGGCCTCGTGCGCGGTTTCACGACCGGCTCCGCGTTTGACCGCCTCCATGAGGATCGTGGTGGTGGCGAGGAAGGGCAGGTTGCGCTCGTTCTCGGCCGCGATGGCGGCGGGAAATACCTCCATCTGGCGCAGGACGGTCAGGAAGGTTTCGAGGAGCCCGTCGATGGCGTAGAAGGAGTCGGGCAGGGCGACGCGGCGGACGACCGAGCAGGAGACGTCGCCCTCGTTCCACTGGTGGCCGGCGAGTCCGCCGGTCATCGTGACATAGCCGCCCAGGATGGTGGTGAAGCCGCAAATGCGCTCGCAGTTGCGGGCGTTGACCTTGTGCGGCATGGCGGAGGAGCCGACCTGGCCCTCCTGGAAACCCTCGGTGAGCAGGCCGTAGCCGGCCATGAGGCGCAGCGTGGTGGCAAAGCTCGCGGCGGCGGCGGCGACCTGGTGCAGCGCGGTGACGACCTCGTAGTCGAGGCTGCGCGGGTAAACCTGGCCGACGGCGCCGAAGGAGGCGTGGAAGCCGAGGTGCTTGATGATCCGGTTCTCCAGCTGGTCCACCTTGTTGGTGTCGCCGCCCAGGAGCGTGAGCTGGTCGAGCTGGGTGCCGACGGCGCCCTTCAGTCCGCGCACCGGGTAGCGTTCGATGAGCTCATCGAGCCGGCTGAAGGCAGCCTGCAGTTCCTCGCCGAACATGGCGATGCGCTTGCCCAGCGTGGTGGGCTGGGCGGGTACGTTGTGCGTGCGGCCCGTGATCATCAGGTCGCGGTGAGCCTCGGCCTGCCGGGCGAGGGCGAGGAGGGCGGCGGCGGCCTTGAACTGGACGACCTTGAGGGAGCGATAGACCTGGAGCTGCTCGACGTTTTCGGTGAGGTCGCGGCTGGTGAGACCGAGGTGGATGAACTGGCGCTTGGCCAGGTCGGAGAACTCCTCGATGCGGGCCTTGACGTCGTGGAGGGTGACGCGCTCGCGCTTGTCGATGGCGGCGAGGTCGATCTGGTCCTTCACCTTCTCGTAGTCCTTGATCGCCTCGGCGGGGATCGGGACGCCGAGGTCGCGCTGCGCCTTCATGACGGCGATCCAGAAGTCTCGTTCCAGGGCGACGCGGCCGTGCTGGGACCAGATGGACTTGATGGCGGCCGAGGCGTAGCGCTCGGCGAGGACGTTGGTGATGGGAGTGGCGGCGGAGTCGTTCACGGCAAGGCCGCTGAGTAAGCAGGCCGGGGGGAAATTGCCAATGACATTTGGGCAGCGCCCGGTCTGCGGACGGGCGGAGGGATGATCGCAGTCGCGGGACTAACCGCCCGTCCGG
>JBIJDP010000006.1:0-12473 GCA_044344065.1 Opitutaceae bacterium | reverse complement strand
CCTGGATCATCGGCGACGCCTGCCCGAGAATGCCGATGCCCGCGGTGGTGTTGAGGCAAAGCACGCCCCACAGCAGCCAGAACTGCGGCGTGCGCCAGGCCGCGTCGACGGCCACCTTGACGTTCGAGGTCGCGGTGACCTTCGGCACGTAGCCGGCGGGGCGCCAGTCCTCCGGTGGCACGCGCACGAGCCACGCGGCAAAGATCATGAAGCACAGATAAATGGCGGCCATCACGAGCAGCGCCTCGTACGCGCCCACGGAGGACGGTCCGGAAAAATGCCGCATCAGCTCCTCGGCCAGCGGGGCGCCGATCAGCGCGCCGCCGCCAAAGCCCATGATCGCCAGACCGGTGGCCATGCCGGGCCGGTCGGGAAACCATTTCACCAGCGTGGACACGGGGGCGATGTAGCCGAGACCCAGCCCGATGCCGCCGAGCAGGCCGTAACCCAAATAAAGCAGCCAGAGCTGGTGCCAGGCCACCCCGGCGGCCGCGAGCACGAGTCCGCCGCAGAAGCACGCCGCGCTCACCACCATGGTCAGCCGCGGACCGCTGCGCTCGACCCATTTGCCGAAGATCGCGGCGGAAACGCCCAGGACCGCGAGGGCAATGGAGAAGGACACGCCGACCGCGGGCTGCGACCAGTCACCCGCCATCGGTTCCGTAATGCCGAGCGCCCGGGCGAGCGGGATCTTGAAAACGGAGAATCCGTAGATCTGCCCGATGCACATGTGCAAGGCGATGGCCGCGGGCGGCACCAGCCAGCGGTTGTAGCCGGGCGGGGCGATGGTGGCGGTGCGTTGCAGAAATTTCATGGAAAATCACCCTTATGCTGGGACCGGACCACCGGGAGTCCATGCCATTGCCGGTCACGGCAACAGTCAGTGCGCGGGTTTATCCGGGGCAGTAGTGGGTTTTCCAACAAGGGCGGGGTCTCCGGGTGGTCCGCCTTCCCTCCTTTGCCACGCTGGAATCCAATCTTTCTCTTTCTCTTTCTCGGTTCGGAAAGTGCGCGTCGAGAACGATTACGAGAAAGAGAACGATCAAATTCAGCATGGGAATCCAAAGGCGGGGTTCGGACCTGTCCTCCGTAGGCCCGGCGAAGGAGGAGACCCCGCTCTACACCAATGCAGAGTGCGATGATTCAGTCTTAGGCCGGTCCCACCGCCGCGATCAATTCATCCACATTCGCAAACGGCGTCTCCACCGCGAGGGTGCAACCGGAGCCGAGGATGAAACGCTTGTGCCCGGCGGCCGCCGCCAGGGCCTGCCTGGCCGCGCGGCGCACATCCTGCGGCTGACCCCGCGAGAGCACGGCGACGGGATCAAGGTTGCCCCAAAGCGCGATTTCCGGACCGACCACACGGCAGGCCAGCGCCAGGTCGGTGCGGTAATCAATCTCCAGCAAGTCCGCCCCGCTGCGGGCCATGTCGGCGAGAATGGATTCGGCATTGCCGCAGATGTGGAGCGAAACGGGTTTGCCCGTCGCCGCCTTGAGTTCGGCGATCAGCCGCTGTTCGCCGGGCAGGGCAAATTCGCGGTAGCGCTGCGGCCCGATCAATCCCGCCGGAGAATCGCCGCCGGTCAGCACGTCGGCGCCCGCCGCGGCCAGGGCCCGGCCGTAGGCGAAGCCATACTCGTGGCACCGGGCCATGAGGGCGCGCACCAGCGCCGGGTCGTCGTTGACGGCCAGCATGAGTTCGTTGAGCCCCATGAGGGCGGCCGCGAGTGAGAAGGGATACTGGTCGAAACAGGCGACGACCGCCGTGTCGCGTCCGACCGCGGCAACGATGCGACGCAGGGCTTCCAGCATCAGCGGGTAGCGTCCCTGCCGGGTCGGATCCGGCGGCGGCAATGCCCGCACATCGGCCAGATTGCGCACGCGTGGCTCCCCCAACCCGCCCCATGGCTGGTCCTCATCCATCGGACCCACAATGGCTCCCATCGCCTGGGCGCTCACCCACGTGTCGGCGGACAGAATGACCGCATCGGGCCGGAAACGTTCATGATAGCGGATGACCGCGTTCGCCAGCGTCCCGGCATCTCCGGTGTAGCGGTTGAGGGAAACGCCCGCGACCCGCGCACAGAAATGCACGGCCAGCGGCACCACGGGCACATGCGGCCCGGATTCACCGCGCACGGCCGAGAGGAAAATCTGCCTGGGGGTGAATTGGGCCACGGTGTCTTCCTTGCTGTAGCTACGAGCGTGAACGAGTGGTGCTTTTCGCAGATGGCCGATCGGAGATGGGAGATCGGGCGGCGGGATTCGATCTGCGATCCGCGAACTTCAAACTGCGAAAGCACCACTCGCTCACGCTCGTGACTGCGGGCCGGGCTTTCATCGCGCATAGCGCCAGGCGTGCTCCACCGCATGGCGGTCCAGTCCATCCATGATGGCCGTGCAGCTCTTCTGCCAGCGCTCCGGCGGCATGTCCTCGGTGATGCCGAACAGCAATCCTTCCACGCCGTCGGCTTCCTCCAGGAGATTGACGGTGGTCTGCTCAACCTCGGCGTCGGGGCGGAGGTGGACCGACGAGGGGAAATTGATCCACAGCACCTTGCCCGGCCAGGCCGTGCGGGCTTCGGCCAGGGTCATGTCGGTGTCGGGCGCAGGCGTGAAGGCCTCGATGTAATCCAGCGGGGTGGCCGCGATCGCGGAGGCGATGAGGCGGTTGTTCGCGTCGAAATGGCAGCCGATGAGCTTGCCGTGCTTGTGCATGACCTCGGCGGCTTCGTGATAGTGCGGCAGGAAGTACTCCTCGAAGACCTTGCGGCCGATGATCTCCGGCGTGACGTTGCCGCCATAGTTCGCGTGTCCGGCCGGCGACTGGGCGACGAGCGGGTAGATTTTGCGGCGGTTCTCCACGAGGATCCGGTAGAGCGAGAGCACCTCGTCGCGCCGCTCCATCCACTCCTCGCAAAAGCGCTCCATCGTCATCACCCCGCCCGAGATGAGTTCCTGCAGGGGCTCGAGTCCGAAGTTGGCGCGGCAGATGGCGTCACCGTCAAAGTTTTCCTCCGCGCGGACGAACGGCGCGTAATCGGGGGCATAGACCTCGTCGGCCAGGAAGAAGCGGATCGCCGCGTAATCCTCCGGCTTCTTGAGCAGCAGTTCGTGCCGCCAGGAAGTGAACCCGGCATCCTCCGACAGCGTGGATATCGTGCCGTGCGGCGTCTCGTACTCGCGGCGGGTGAGTTTGCGGCCTCCCTCCCACCACGTTTGCTCCTTGGTCCGCACATTGGGCCGGTGGGTCGTGAACACGGGCAGGCGCTGCACGATGCAAAGGCCGCGGTTGCGCATCGCGCGCTCGGCGGCGCACTGCGGGATCATGCATTCATAGACGGTGAAGGGCACAGTGGCGCCGCGGCCGCCGCTGAGGGCGAGTTCAACTCGGGATCGGGGGGTCATGAAAATAGACGTCAGGGCTGGTGCGCCCGCGCATAATCGCACAGGGCGCGCAGATTTTCCACCGGCGTATCCCGCGGTACCTCGCAACCGGCCCCCACGATGAAGCGGGTCCCGGCGTCGCGGTGACAGGCGGCCAGTGCCGCCGTGACCGCCGCCGGTGTGCTGTTGCGCAGCCCGGCGACAGGGTTGAGGTTGCCCAGCAGAATCTGATCGGGGCCCATTTGCGCCCGAGCCTCGGCCAGCGGTACGGGATAGTCGATGTCCATGATCGCGCAGCCGAGCCGGCCCATGGCGGCCAGGTGGGCCCGGGTGTTGCCGCAGATGTGCAGGCGGGCCGGCACGCCCAGGGCGCGGACGCCGTCGACGAGTTTCTGCTCATACGGCCAGACAAAGTCGCGGTACAGCTCCGGCCCGATGAGCGACGCCGCGGCGTCGCCGATGCCGATCAGGTCCGCCCCGGCCGCCACCTGCTCGCGGGCGAAGCGCAGTTCCAATGCCAGCACGAAATCAAAGAGGTCCCGCACGAAGCCGGGGTCGTCATAGAAGTCGAGCATCAGGGTGTTGATGCCGCGCAGATCCGCGGCCTCCGCCATTGGCCCCTCGATCCAGCCCTCGACCAGGAGGTCCTTCCCCACGCGTTCCCGCAAAAGGGAGACCGCCCGGATACCGTTGTGCATGCGGCCCCCGCCGAGCGGATCGGGCTGCTTCAACCCGGCCAGCTGGATCTTGTCCGCCAGCAGGGCCCGCTCCTCGTCGAGCGCCACCGGCTGGTCGTCGAAATACTGCACGCGCGCCCCGCAGTCGGCGGCCTCGCGCGCGGGATCGGACATGGTGTTGACGTAGTCGAAGCCGAAGGTCTCCGCGGTGCGGATCTGCCCCTCCGCCAGCACGCGGTAATCCGTGCAGAAGTCGAGATACCGGGCCCCGGTCTGGCGCGCCGCCAGCATCATGGTGATGGGCATCAGCGGCAGCCGGTCCACGGGCTGGCCCGCGATGTGGGCAAGGATGCGTTCGCGTCCGTTCATGTCAGCTCCCGTAATTCCCCTCGCGGCGCCAGACGTCGAGCATCAGCTCGTAGCTGGCCAGCGGCATGCCGGTGTAGATGCAATTGCTGGTGGAGAAAATAAAACCGCCGCCGGGCATGCCGTCCCGCAACGACTGGCTCGCCGAAGCCCTGATCTGCTCCGGCGTGCCTGCGTCCATCATGCCGCAGTGGACGTTGCCGATGAGGCAGAGCTCCCGGCCATAGCGCCGCTTGACCTCGGCGAGATCCACGGCGCCCTGCGGGTCAAGCGAGTGCAGCGCGTGCGGACGCGTGGACACCAGCTGATCGATGATCGGCATGATGTTGCCGTCGGTGTGCTTGATCACATAATAGCCCATGTCTCGGTAGCCGCGCGTGAGCTCCGCGAGATAGGGGGTGACGAATTCGCCGAATTTCGCCGGGCTGAGAAACGGCCCGGTGTTGAAACAGTAATCGGAGCAGAGCGCGAAGCCATCGAGCCCGCCCGGCCGGCGCAGTTTCGCCACGTCGTCCAGCGCCTTGCGCACCGCCGCGGCCGCCTCGGCCTTGAGGCTGTCGGCATCCTCGACCAAGCGGCAGGAAAACTCCTCCATGTCCGACCCGTTGGGCACCGCGAAGGTCGCATCGCCGTGCGCCAGCAGGAAGTATTTGTCGCCCGAACGCTCGCGGATCACCTCCACCATCCGTTCCAGTTCCTCCAGGGTAGCGGGATTCTGGTGGATGAAGATGGCGCTGTGCTCGAAACGCTCGGCGGTCGCGATGTAAAGATCGGCCATGTCGCGACGGTGGAGCCTGCGCTCCTTTTCCTCCATCTGCAGCCACTGGCCGTAATTGCGGTGAATCGGGTGAACCTTCCCGAAGGCCTCCATCGTGAGGAAGAAGACCAGTTCAAAATGGGGCACCCGCCCGGTCAGGGGCCGGCGTTCCAGGGCAGCGATGAATCGTTCGCGGGGCGTCATGGGAGAAAAACAGGAAGCGGTCGCCGCCGACTCCCGTGCGGGCAGGCGGCGACCATTGCCGGAAATGCTGGGCCCAAGCCGGCCGCGCTCAAATCGCAAAGACTGCGCGTTTTTTGCCTTTTACTACACCAGCCATAAGCCGCCGCGCGCACTCACGGCCGCAGGTCATGCCTTTGTCTGTGGGTAGCGCCCGGCCTTCGGACGGGCGGTGGAACTACGAGCGTGAGCGAGTGGAGTTTTGGCATACGTAGCGCATGATCCACTCGCTCACGCTTGTAGCTACCATTGATGGCTTGCGGCCAATTGCAGCTGTTGCCGGATGAATCCCGGCCGGTCCGTGGTGATGCCATCCACGCCCATGCCGGCCAGATAACGGGCGCGGGCCGGCTCATTCACCGTCCACACATAACAGCGAAGGCCGGCTTGGTGGATGCGTTTCACCATGGCTGCATCCCAAGGCCAGTCGTCACCGAGATTCAATCCGTCGAAACCGGCGGCGCGCGCGGCCGCAATCAGGGCGTCGAGCTCCGATTGCGTGAGCGGCCGGCCGGAATCCTGCCCCCCGGCGAGATGCAGCACCCGCACCTGTGGCAACGCAGTCCTGACCGCGCGGAGCAGTTCGAAATCAAAGGCGATGACCACGACTTGGGCCAAGGTCAGGAGCCCTTTTTCCAGTTCGCGCCGGAGGGCGGGCACGATGGCAGCCCCGGACTTGAGCTCGATCAGGAGGTCTTTGCCGGCTGGAATCGCGGCCAGTACCTCCGACAGGGTTGGCACCTTCTCACCGGCAAAAGCCGGGCCTTTCCAGCTCCCCGCATCGAGTTTGCGAATATCCGCCAACTCCAGTTCTCCGGGCTCTGCGTCGAGCCCGGTTGTGCGCCGTAAGGTGTCGTCGTGCAAAAGCACGATGCCGCCGTCGCGTGAGAGCCGCACATCAATCTCAATCGCATCGGCCTGCTGCGTCAGACCCAGCGCAATCGCGGCGAGGGTGTTTTCCGGCGCCTCATGCGACGCGCCGCGATGGGCGATGATCTGAGGCGGTGCAGGCGGTGTCATGAGGACAGTTAGTCGGGACTGGTTATTCACTCGGCCAGTGAACGAAATCCACAATTGAACCCGCATCTTCCAATACGGGCCGATCGGTCGCAAGTCTCTCCGTGGACTTGGCGGCCGCCATTTGACCTCCTCATCAGACCGTCAGCCATTCCGCATTTCTGCTCCTACTTTCCGAAACCGCTTCCCCACCGGCCGGCAATCCGCCTTTACCTTGCTCCAAGCCGGGGGCAGACCACCTGAGGCCATGAAAACACGAATCCTGCTCCTGCTCTGCACCCTCGCGTGCGGGCTCACTTCGCCCGGCGCCGCCCAGTCCTCCCCCTCGCGGCTCGACGGCCGGTGGCAGCTCGACCCGGCCCGCAGCAGCGCCCTCAGCTTCTGGACCACCTTCGAGGTCACGATCGCCACCGCCGGCGACAAGCTCGTGCTCACCCGCACCCTCGCCTATGGCAATCGCTCCGCGCGGGAGGTCTTCGACCTCGATGTCACCAAGACCGACAACGTCGTGCCCGTCGAGTGGTGGGCCGACAACCGCTACATGGGACTCTACATGGGCGGCGACGGCGCCAAGCACGTGCGGGTCGTCTGGCTCGATGACGGCCGCACCCTGCGCCTCGATTCCAACTTCACGGTCACCACCCAGCAGGGCGAGAAGGCGGTCAATATCCTGAGCGACTACAAGGTCTCCCTCTCCGGCGACGAGCTCACCCTCATTGAACTGCGCAGCTCGCGCGCCCGCCCCTTCGTCTACGTGTTCAAACGCGTCAAGTCCTGAGCGACCCCTCCTTCCATCGCACCTCGCATGAAAACCTTTCGCCACCTCCTCCTCGCCTCCGTCCTGCTTTCACTCACCTGCGCGCTCAGCGCCCAGCCCGCGCCCAGGCAGCTCGAACGGGCACCCGCGACCGCCACCGTCATCCCGCTGTCCGAGAACTGGCGGCTCGATGGCGACGTGCCCGTGCACGCCCTGCTCCTCTCGCTGCAGGGTCTCGCCAACCGCGACCATCCGCGCCTCTACCTCGAATACCCCAGGAGCTGGCAGTGGGAAATCGTCCATCCGCTCATGGGCTTTCTTGAGCAGCGCCACCGGATGAAGTTCGACCGGCTCGCGCTGAACGATGCCGACGCCGCGCTGAATCATTTTGGCAAATTCGCCAAGGGCTGCGTCGTTTGGGACAAGGCCGTGCGCTCCTCCCTCATCGTCGCCTTCACCATCGCCGGCGTGGAGGACCTTGTGGTTATCAACGCGGACCAGCTCAACCTCGCCGCCCGGCACGGCCTCAAGGTCGTCGTGGATCTGCGCGGCCGGTTCACCGGTCAGCCCGACCACGTCATCTACCAATGGGCCCACGATAATTACCATGCCCGCTGCTCGCGCGATTACTATGTCGTCATGGGCGGTCACTCCGGCGCCGAGATGCAGCCCGGCATCGCCGACTTCGGCATCAGCCGCCGCGCCTTCTTCACCGATCTCTCCGCCAATTCCCAGCATCCCGAGGAACTCGCCCTGCTCAAACGCATCCTCGCCGGCCAGAACCCGGCCAGCATCGTCCTCGGCTGGCATTCCTATGCCAAGGACACCGAGGCCCAGCATACGACGCTCACCGGCAATTATGGCCTGAAGATGGAGGGCCTGCACAACCTGCCCAACGTTTCCTTCACCTCCCAGATCCCGCTTACGCCCGACTTCAGATACACCAACAACCACCACGTCGCCATCGACGCCAAGCTCAATGCCGAACCCAAGGTCTACCTCGCCGCCGTCGCCACCGATTCCATGGGCATCGGCACCTGGACCAAGCCCGGTCGCGGCGACATCCCCTACGCCTGGCAGGTGCTCGTCAACTGGTCGTGGATGAACCCGCCGGCGCTGCAATATTTCTACGAGAGCAAATCGCCCAACGATTACTTCATCGGCGGACTCAGCGGTCCGGGCTACATGTACCCGCAATCCGTGCCGGCCGACAAGTTTCCCGCCCTGATGAAGGATATGCGCACGCTCATGGAGAAGCTCGACCTCAATGTACTCGAGATCATGGAACACACCGAGGGCCACCGCCGCAACGGCATCGCCAATCTCTCGAAGGAGGTCGGCGCCCGCTATTACGCCGAATTCCCCAAGGTGCACGGCTTCATCAGCGGCTACAGCGCGGCGCAGACCTTCGACCTCCGCGACAACCGCCCGCTGCTGAGCTACGACTACTACCTCGCCGTGAATTGCACGGTGGCCGACGCCGTGGCCGATCTCGACGAGCTCATCCGCCTCAACGACCGGCGGCCCTACTTCCTGCTCATCCATGTCCGCGAGAGCAACACGGTCGAGAAGGTAAAACAAATCATCGACCGTCTCAGCGAAAAGGTCGAAGTCGTGCCGCTGGACATCTTCCTGAAGCTCGCCGCCGACCAAAAGACCTACCAGACGCGCTACCAGGAACCGGCCAAGCCCCAGAACGCCAAGCCTGGCAAAAATCCGGGCGACGTCTGAGCCCGTGCATGCGGCCGATCGCCTCAAGTAGGGCAGGTCTCTGACCTGCCCATTTGGCATTTCATCCGCGGTGAAGCATCCACAGGCGGGTCACAGACCCGCCCTACTCCAGCAAGATCACGTCGCCGGATATTGCACCCGCCGGCTTCAGTACTCCGGCGCTTCCTCGGCTTTCGCGACCGCACTCGTCGCGAACAACCGTTCGAAGCCGTCGTAGCTGCGCAGCCCCAGCAATTTGAAATCACTGTAGCCATGGCGCACCCGCGGCAGGGTCTCCAGGAGCTTGCGCGCCGCGGCCTCATCCGCGCATTCCATCAGCATGACGGCGTGCCGTCCCTCCACGGTGAACCAGATGTCGCGGATCACATCGTCCTGCTGCAGTTTCCAGACGACGCGGGCTTCCTCGCGGTTGATCTCCTTCAGGTTGGCGTAAGCCGGGACGTTCAAGTCGTGCTCGATGGCCAGAATGCGCATGGATAAAACTCCTTCCCTCTTGGGTATCCCAATACCGGCCCGGTGACAATCCCGCGTTGGCCGCGCCTCGCTGCGGCATTGAACCGGCGACGGATTCGCGATATGGAAATGACCGACAATTCCTGCGCCATGAGCACACTGCATGTCAGAGCGTCGAAACTCACCCTGGCCGGCACGATCGACCAGGTGGCCGAAGCCGATTTCCTCGGAAGAAAATTTCCCACCGTCCGGCGCCGGGTCGCCGCCCGCCTGATCGCCGGACGACTCGGCCTGCCCGGTGGCTATGCCGGCGCCTTTGCCGAAACCGCGACGGAGCGCGCCCGGACGGCCCGCGTTTTCACGGGCGAGAATCTCGGGCGCAATGCCCGCCGCCGGCACGTCCTGGCCGAGGAGGCCTGTCGTTCTTTGCGCCTGCTCGGCCGAACGACGGCCAATGCCAGCGCCGCGTTGAAGGCAGCCGATGACCGGCTGCTGGCGCAAATCGCCCAAGTTCGCGAACGGCACCCGGACACGCCGCGCGGCACTTTCTGTTGTCCATTTTGCACGGTGAGTGTCTGGCGGAACGCGACCGCCGGCGGCTTGCGCTCCTTTGCCCCGGAATTGGCCGCGGGCCTGCGGCATCTGCGGTCCCGGCGGGACGCGGCCGGCGGATGGCGGATGGCGAACCTATCCGTTTTACTACACCCTGAGTGCGCTCCTTGAAATCAACCTGCCCGCCGCCCGCGCAGAGCTGCGTCATGCCGCCCCGCGCTGCGCCCGGTTGCTGCGCACGCTCCGGCCCAACCCGCTGTACGCGGACCGCCGCCGCGAACTCCTCCGGCGCGTGCTGGCGGCGCACTGATTTGGTGGGAGCGAGCTTGCTCGCGACTGTTCAGATCCAAATGTCGCGAATCAGGTCGATCCCTCTTCCGATCAGGACGATTTGCCAACACCCGCCAGGAACTCAAAGGTCAATCATCCCATCAATGCACCGGCCTCCATGTTGAGCACAATTCCCGCCAAATCCTTGTTACAATTGCTGGCGATCACGGCCTCCTTGCTGGCCGCCACCTTGATCATCGAAACAGGCCGGGCCGAGGAGCCGCCGAGTCCTCTGCAGGCTGAGATTGCCAAGGTTGAAAGTCTGATCCCAGCCGCGAGCGAGCTGCTGTTGAAACTGCAGAACGACCCGCTCAGGCCCAAATACCACTTCACTGCGCCATGGGGCTGGATCAACGATCCCAACGGTCCGATCTTCTGGAAGGGCAGATATCATCTCTTTTATCAGTTCTACCCGAACGCCGCCTACTGGAAGAACATCCAATGGGGTCACGCCTCCAGCATAGACCTGATCCACTGGACGCATCACCCCGTCGCCTTGGCCCCGGAACCGGGCAAGCCCGATTGGAACGGCTGCTACAGCGGCGGCGCCGTGATCAATAATGGCGTGCCCACGCTGGTTTACCTCGGCGTGCCCAAGGGCATCTGCATTGCGACCAGCACCGAAGACGAGCTGATCCATTGGACCAAGCACCCGCAGAATCCGGTGATCCCCTACCCCCGGCCGGAAGAGCAGAAGGAGTACAAAGTCTTCGACCCCTGCGTGTGGCAGCACAACGGCACTTGGTACGCACTGAGCGGCTGGGGCCGCTGCTTTGCACGGCCCAACGAACCGGAGGGCGACATCGCCTATCTATTCAAGTCACCAGATCTGGTTAACTGGGAGTACCTGCATCCGTTCTACGAATCCAACCGCGACTGGACCGAGGCCGATGAAGACTGCGCCGTGCCCAATTTCTTTCCACTCGGCGACAGGCACGTGCTGCTGTTCGCCAGCCACAAGCGGGGCGCCCAATACTATGTGGGCCGTTATCAGTACGACAAATTCACGATCGAGCATCACGCGCGGCTGAACTGGACGGGAGGCCAGCTGATCGCACCCAACACGATGCTCGACGACAAGGGCCGCCGGATATTCTTCGGCTGGGTCCATGAGGGCCGCGATCAGGACATCCATCGCGCCGCCGGCTGGGCCGGCATGATGACGATCCCGCGGATCCTGACCCTGGCGACGGACGGCAAGGAGCCGCTGCTGCAGATGTCGCCGGCGCCCGAGATCGAGAATTTGCGACTCACGCATCAACGGCAGGACGGTTTCGCGCTGGCTGCTGATTCCACTGTGACCGTGGCCGGCGTGCGCGGCGACTGTCTGGAGATACAGGTTGAGATGGACGCGACCGACGCCGCCCAGTTCGGCCTGGTGGTGCGCGCATCGCCCGATGGGGCTGAACAGACCATAATTTTCTACGATGCGACCGCGAAACAGCTCAAGATCGACGGCACCCGATCAGGCCTCGTCCTACCCCAGCGCCCCCGGGTGCCCTTCCTGCCTGAGGAGGAAAAAAGCATCCAGGTGCAGGCCGCACCGTTTGAACTGTCCAAGGGCGAGGCGCTGCGACTGCGCGTTTTCCTCGACCGTTCGATCGTGGAGGTGTTCGCCAACGAGCGTCAGTCGCTCACCCAGCGGATCTATCCGACAAGAAGCGACAGTCTGGAGGCCGGTGTATTTGTCACCGGTGGCCGGGCCACCGTGAAATTCATCGAGGCCTGGGATATGGCCGCGACGGGATCGTTTTGATTCACGCCACCTGCGTCCTGGCCACGGTGCCGCCGAAGAGCTCGCGTAGCAGACTCCAGGCTTTGCGCAGTCCGGCCGGCTGCACACCGCCCCAACCGTAGGCCTGCACGAGTTCCTCCTCGTGGCCGCGATAACGCGGCGGCAGCAGGAAATAGGTCTCATCCTTGCCGGTGATGACAGTGGAGAAGAACAACCCTTTGCCGACGGAAAGGTTCTGCTCGGTGAGGGTCAGGCTGCGCTCGGGCAGGACCAGCCACGGCCGGTAGGCAAAGACCACCGCGGTGTCCGTGTGCCGCAATTTGCCGTAGGTGCGGGCGGGCACTCCGGGCAGATTCCCGCCGGCAAACATCTTGTTCTCATCGGGCCGCACCTTGAAGCGCGCCCGGCGCAGCGTGAAAAAGTCCCAGCAGAAAATGCTGCCGTAGATCGTGAGCCGGGCGCGCTTCAAGG
>JBIJDP010000400.1:0-3597 GCA_044344065.1 Opitutaceae bacterium | reverse complement strand
GAGGTTCTTTCCTCCGATGCGCCAGGGCTTCAGGGCCCCTTCGCGCACGCTCTTCGCCGGATCCGGCACGAGCAGTACGGGGACAAAGCGCATCTGCCGGCCCAGTCCGCCGCAGGTCGCGCACGCGCCCTCGCTGTGATTGAAGGAAAAATGCCGGGGCGTGAGTTTATCGAACACATCGCCGCACACCTCGCACGCGAGGTGCTGGCTCAAGGGCAGTTCGCGCCACGGCTGGTCGGCGGCTTTCTGGGCCAGCACGACCGCCCGGTCCTTGCCTTCGCGAAACGCGAGCTCCAGCGAGTCGGCCAGGCGTGAGCGCTGCGCCGCGGCGGCCACCAGCCGGTCCACCACGAGTTCGACCGTGATCTCCTTTGTCCCCGGCGGCAGCGGATTGGGTTCGTCGAGATTCCTGATTTCCCCGTTCAGCCGCACGCGCTGGAATCCGCGCTGGCGAAGCCGGGGCAGTTCGTCCCGCAGGACGCTGGGCTTGGCCTGCATCAGCGGGGCGAGGATCATCAGCCGTTCCCCGGCGCACGTGGCGAGCACATGCTGGATGTTGTCGTCGAGCGAACGCCGCACCACCCGCCCGCCGTCCTTCGGGCAGCGCTGTTCCCCGGCGAGGGCCCAGAGCAGGCGGGCGTAGTCGGCTAACTCTGTCGCGGTCGCGATCGTGCTGCGCGGCCCGCCGGCGCCGGTCCGCTGCTCGATCGCCAGCACCGGCGAGAGCCCGTGGATGAAGTCCACTTCCGGCCGCTTCAACTGGTCCAGCACCGCCCGGGCCTGCGTGGAGAGAGACTCCATGTATTTGCGATAGCCTTCCGCGTAGATCGTGTCGAAGGCCAGCGACGACTTGCCGGAGCCGCTTGGGCCGGTGATCACGGTCAATTTGCCGCGCGGAATGCGCAGCTCGAGGTTCTTCAGGTTGTGCTCCCGGGCGCCCTTGATGTGAATGTGAGTGGCTGCCTGCATATCGCCAACGCGCAAATAACCCGGATGGCGGCAAGGTCAAAGCCCCAAGTGGCCTAGTGGCGTTTATGACAACTTCTGCCTTGAAGCTGACCGCCCTACAGAGTTTCGTGACCCCAGTTCACACCATCGTGTTGGTTTATACCCCAAACAAATTGGAAGGGCTCCGGGTGGAGCCTGGCAGGCAGAAAAACCCTAACCCATGAAAGCCTCCGTGACTGATTGCATCCCAAAACCACGTTCCTTGCTACCCATTGTCGCATTGCTGGCGAGCCTGGCCACCCCACTGGCAGCCTTCCAGTTTGGCAGTGGCGACCTGACTGGCAACTTCGACACCACCGTCTCCGCCGGCATCCTCTACCGGCTGAGCGCAGCTGACCGGGACTATTACGGCACCGCCAACGGCGGCCTGCAAAATTCCGTCAACGCCGATGACGGCAATCTCAACTACGACTCGGGGGTTGTTTCCACCCTCTTCAAGGCCTCACACGACCTGCAGTTGAAATGGAACAACGCGAGCATCTTTGCCCGCGGCTATTATTTCTGGGACACGGCCGCCGACGACACTATGCGCACCGTGCTGAGCAGTCAGGCCGAGAAGCGCGTGGTCAAGGGCGCCGAGCTGCTCGATCTCTACATTGCCACGGGTTTCGATCTTGGCGTCATGCCGGTCGACGTCCGGTTCGGCCGCCAGGTGCTGAGCCTGGGTGAAAGCACGTTCATCCCGAACGGCATCAACGTGGTGAATCCGGTGGATCTCTCGAAGCTGCGGGTGCCCGGTGCCGAGCTCAAGGAGGCGTTCCTCCCCGTCAACATGCTGAAGGCCTCCATCGGCATCACCGAGAACATCACGATCGAGCCCTTCTGGCTCCTGGAGTTCCGCCGGAACGAGCTTGAGCCGGCCGGCAGCTATTTTTCCACCAACGATTTTGCCAGCCGCGGCGGCAGCACGGTTTGGCTGGGCTTCGGCGCCATCTCCGATCTCACCGGGGCGAGCGGCACGGGCCTGGGCGGCATCCAGCGCGATCTGGACCGCGAGGGCGACAATTACAGCCAGTACGGTCTGTCGGCCCGCGTCCTCGCCGGCGATGGCACCGAGTTCGGCTTCTACTACGCGAACTACCACAGCCGTTCGCCGGTCATCAGCGCCCGCACCCCCACCGGTCCCATCAGTTCGGCCTATGTGCAGGGAGTCGCCGGCAACCTCGCCAACGCCCAACTGGCCCCGGCCATGATCGGCGCTGGCATCCCCGCGGGGACCGTCGCCGTCGTGCTGCCCGGGTTGATCGGCTCAGCCCTGACCAGTGTCCCGGTGGGCTCGCTGGCCCCCTCGCTGGCCCCCTACGCCGCGTTCTACCCGGCCGCCCAATCCATCGCCTCGGGCGCACGCACCCTCGGTTTCCTGAGCGCAGCACAGACGGGACGCTACATCATCGAATATCCCACGGACATCCAGATGCTCGGCGCCAGCTTCAATACGGATCTCGGCAGCACCGGCATCTCCTGGCAGGGCGAAATTTCGCTCAAGAATGACGTGCCGCTGCAGGTCGATGATGTGGAACTCCTGTTTGCCGCCCTCTCGAGCCTTAATCCGGCCTATGGCGCCAGCAACCAGATCGGCAATTACCTCGGCCAGTACAGCTTGGAAGTCCCGGGCTACCGCCGCCATGACGTCTGGACCGCCCAGACCACCATGACCAAGGTCTTCGGGCCGCAACTCGGCGCCAGCCAGCTCACGATGGTCGCCGAGGTCGGCGGCGTCTGGGCCGACCTCCCGGACAAGAGCGTGCTGCGCTACGATGGCCCCGCCACCTTCACCAGCGGCAGCGCCGCCTACATGCTCAGCAGCGGCAACGGCACCCTGCCCGCCACACCCGAGAGCGCCTTCGCGGACAGCAATTCCTACGGTTACCAGATCCTGGCGCGCCTCGATTACAACAATGCCTTCGCCGGGGTGAACTTCGCCCCCTCGATCGCCTTTGTGCATGATGTGAGCGGCACCACCCCGCTCCCGCTCGGCAACTTCATCGAGGGTCGCAAGAGCATCACCATCGGCGCGGAATTCACCTACCAGAACAGCTGGGTGCTGGAACTGCGCTATGTGAATTTCTCCGGCGCCGGAAAGTACAACCTCCTCAGCGATCGCGACTACGTTGCGACCACCATCAAGTATTCGTTCTAATTACCGACTGAACCCTCCCCCATGAAAATTTCAATCCCCTCCACCCTGCTCCTGGCCGTTCTGCTGCCGATTTCCCTGTCGGCCGGCGTCAGCGAGACCGAAGCGGCCCGCCTGGGTCAGGATCTCACTCCGATGGGCGCCGTGATGGCCGGCAACGCCGACGGTTCCATCCCGGCCTGGACCGGTGGCATCACTGCACCACCGGCCGGGTACAAGCCGGGTGACCACCACCCCGATCCTTACGTCAGTGACGCGCCGCTCTACACCATTACGGCGCAGAACATGGCGAGTTACGAAAGCAAGCTCACGGCCGGCCAGATCGCGATGCTCAAGGCCTATCCCAGCTACAAGCTGCCCGTGTATGCCAGCCACCGGAGTGCCTCCAACCCGGAGCGCATCTACGCGGCCACCAGGAAAAACGCCGTCACGGCCAAGCTCGTCAACAACGG
>JBIJDP010000399.1:0-3600 GCA_044344065.1 Opitutaceae bacterium | reverse complement strand
GCGCAGAAGCAAGCCATGCGCCCAAGGGGCCGTCAATGGGTTTTTTAATACAGTTTCCTCCTTGCACCGCACGGTCGCCGGGCTTGCCTTCGCATCCAGTGCCGGCCGCCAATCAAAAATTCGTCCATCTCCACGTCCACACCGACTACAGCCTGCTGGATGGCGCCTGCCGGATCGACCGCCTGATGGAACGGGCTGTGGCCCTGGGGATGCCGGCCATCGCCCTCACCGACCACGGCAATCTGTTCGGGGCCATCGAGTTTTACAACTCCGCCAAGGCCAAGGGCATCAAGCCCCTCATCGGCTGCGAACTCTACCTCGTGGAGAACTCCCGCCTCGAGAAAAAGGGCCGCTCCGACGACGAGGGCAAAACCATCTTCCACCTCGGCCTGCTCGCCCGCAATCTCACCGGCTACCAGAATCTGCTGAAGCTCGTCTCCGACGCCCACCTGAAGGGCTTTTACTACAAGCCCCGCACCGACCTTGAGACGCTCGCGCGCTACGCCAACGGGCTCATCGGTTTCACGGGCTGCCTCGCCTCGCTCGTGCCCCAGCACCTGCTTTACGACCGCTACGCCGAGGCCCATGCCGCCTGCGGCCGGTTTGTGGAGATCTTCGGCCGCGAAAATTACTTCGTTGAAATCCAGGACCACGGCCTCCCGGAACAGCGCAAGATCATCCCCGGCCTGCTGAAGCTCGCGGAGGAGTTCAAGCTCAAGGTCATCTGCACCAACGACGTCCACTACGTGAACGCCGCCGACGCCGGTCCGCACGACGCCATGCTGTGCATCCAGACCGGCGCCAAGATCGACGAGGAGAACCGGATGAAATTCACCGGCACCCAGTTCTACCTCAAGTCGCACGAGGAGATGGCCCGGCTCTTCGCCGAGGTCCCCGAGTCCGTCGTGAACACCCAGCTCGTCGCCGAAATGTGCGACCTGAGCATCCCCTTCCCCAAGGGCAGCGAGCGCTACCCGAAGTATCCCCTGCCGCCCGAGGTCAAGACCGACCGCGCCGGCTACCTCAGGGACCTCTGCATCACCGGACTGAAGAAACGCTACGGTGTGGATTACGCCGCCCCCGACCGCTTCAGTGATCCCGCCCGCGCCCGCCTCCTGATCGAGCGGCTCGACTTCGAGCTCAGCATCATTGGCCGGACCGGCTTCATCGACTACTTCCTCGTCGTCTGGGATTTCATCGACTGGGCCAGGCAGCACGGCATCCCCGTCGGCCCCGGCCGCGGTTCCGGCGCGGGCTGCATCGTCGCCTACCTGCTCGGCATCACCAACCTCGACCCGCTGCGCTTCAAGCTGCTCTTCGAGCGCTTCCTCAACCCCGAGCGCGTGTCCCCGCCCGACTTCGACATCGACTTCTGCATGCGCCGCCGCGGCGAGGTCATCGACTACGTCCGGCAGAAGTACGGCAACGACTGCGTCGCCAACATCATCACCTACGGCACCCTCGGCGCCAAGATGGTCATCCGCGACGTCTCGCGCGTGCACAACCTCCCCTATGCCGACGCCGACCGGCTGGCGAAGATGATCCCCGACGAGCTCAACATCGAGCTCAAGACCGCCCTCGAGAAATCCGCCGAGCTGCGCGAGGAGGTGGCGAAGAATCCCGTCGCCAAAAAGATCTTCGACCAGGCCCTCGTCCTCGAGGGCATGGTGCGCAACACCGGCAAGCACGCCGCCGGCATCATCATCACCGACCGGCCGCTCGACGAATTCGTCCCGCTCACCGAGCAGGAAGGCGACGTCACCGTGCAGTTCGACATGAACGCCGTCGGCAAGCTCGGGCTGCTGAAGATGGACTTCCTGGGTTTGAAGACCCTCACCGTGATCGCCGACGCCGTGGACAACATCCGCCGCACCGCCGATCCGAAGTTCGACCTCGAGACGGTCGGCTTCGATGATCCGGTCACCTACACCCTCCTCAATTCCGGCCGCACCACGGGCGTGTTCCAGTTGGAATCCGGCGGCATGCAGGCGCTCTGCCGCCAGATCGGGCTCTCCTCGATCGATGAGATCGTCGCCCTCATCGCGCTCTACCGGCCGGGTCCGATGGAATGGATCCCCGATTACGTGCGCGGCAAGCGCGACCCCGAGACGGTCAAGTTTCCCCATCCGCTGCTTGAGGAAGTCTGTCACGAGACCTACGGCGTCATGGTCTACCAGGAGCAGGTCATGGAGGCCGCCAAGGTCATCGCCGGCTACACGCTCGGCGGCGCCGACATGCTCCGCCGCGCCATGGGCAAGAAGGACGTCGAGGCCATGGCGAAGGAGCGCGCCAAGTTCGTCGAGGGCGCGAAGCGCGTGAACAACATTGATGAGAAGACCGCCGACTCGATCTTCGACATCCTCAACAAGTTCGCCGGCTACGGCTTCAACAAGTCCCACTCCGCCGCCTACGCCGTCCTCAGCTACCAGACCGGCTACCTCAAGGCCAACTACCCCGTGCAGTTCATGGCCGCCATGCTCAGCTCGGAACTCGGCAACTCCGAAAAGGTCGCCCACTTCATCGCCGAGTGCGAATCCATGGGCCTCAAGGTCCTCGGCCCCGACGTGAACGAATCGCGGGAAATGTTCACCCCGGTAATCCGGAAAACTGTAGGGGCGTTGCTTGACAACGCCCGGGCGCCGTCAAGCGGCGCCCCTACGAAAACCGATGGCGTCCTGCCATCCGCCATCCGCTTCGGCCTCGCCGGCATCAAGGGCGTCGGCGAGCAGGCCGCCCAGAAGATCATCGAGGAACGCGAGCTGCACGGCCCCTTCGCCGACTTCGAGGACTTTGTCCGCCGCGTCGACGCCCGCGCCCTCAACAAGCGCGTGCTCGAGCACCTCGTGAAAACCGGCGCCTTTGATTTCTCCGGCGCCAGCCGCAAGCAGCTCTTCGAGGGCATCGACGCCGCGCTCGGTGCCGTCGCCGCCCACGCCCGCGACAAGGCCGCCGGCCAGCACAGCTTCCTCGACATGCTCGCCGACGAGAAGCCCGCCGGCAACGGCAAGGGCAAGACTCCGAACTCCGATCGCCACACTCCCAACTCCGGTGACACCGCCGTGTCCGCTGGCGATTTCACCCCCGCGGAACGCCTCCAGTTCGAGAAGGAGCTCCTCGGTTTCTACGTCAGCGGCCACCCGATGAATCTCTACATCGGTCTCGCCGAGGCCATCGACACCCACACGGTGGACGAGCTCATCCGGCAGACCGACCGCGTGGAGTTCCGCCTCTGCGGCATCGCGGGCAACATCGCCAAGAAACTGTCGAAAAAGGACAACCGGCCCTGGGCGGCCTTCACGCTCGCGACCCGCACGTCGTCGGTGCCGCTCAACATGTTCGCCGATGCCTACGCCGCCTACGCGGCCAACCTGCTGCCGGAGCAGCCCGTGCTCGTGCTGGGCAACATCATCGGCGGCACCGACGGCGCCCGCATCAACGTCAAGGAGTGCTACCCGCTCGACAATTTCGTGACCGGGTCCGTGCGGAAGGTCACCTGGCTCCTGCATCCGCAGCATCCCGAGTTGCCGGCGTTTTTCCATCTCCTGCGCGAGATCGTGAACAAACAGACCGGCGACACGCGCCTCGAATTTGGTTTCCTGC
>JBIJDP010000398.1:0-3603 GCA_044344065.1 Opitutaceae bacterium | reverse complement strand
GATGCTGGCGCCGGCCATGAGTTGGGCCCACTTGCCGCCGTAACTGCTCATGAACTGCTGCAGGCCGTAGGCCAGCGTGTAGCGGTCGGGATTGTCGATGTAGAGGAGCGGTCCGAAGAAATCATTCCAGGTTTGCAGAAACTGGAACAGCGCGCAGGTCGCGAGGGCCGGCTTCGCCAGCGGTAGCATCACGCGCGAGAAGATGGTCCATTCACTGGCCCCGTCGACGCGCGCCGCCTCGGCGAGTTCCTCGGGGATGGTGCGGAAGAACTGGCGCAGGAGGAAAATGAAGAACGCGTTGCCGAACAGGGACGGGATGATAAGCGGCAGGAAGGTGCCGTAGAGCCCGAGTTCGCGAAAGAGCGTGAAGACCGGGATCATCGTGACCTGACCCGGCAATGCCATGGTCGAGATCATGACCATGAACCAGAACTCCCGGCCGCGGAATCGGATGCGGGCAAATCCATAGGCGACGACCGCGCTCGAGAGCACAGCCAGCACCACGTTCGCTACGCACAGGATCAGCGTGTTCTGCAGATAGGTGGCGAAGGGGACGGTCCGGAGCGCCTCGGGGTAGTTCTGCCAGTGCGGCCGCGCGGGCAGGAGGGTGCCAAGATATTCCAGCGCATTGGCTGGCGCCGTGGTGGCGTAGATTTCCGTTTCCGGCTTCAGGCTGGTCGAGGCCATCCAGACCAACGGCAGCACAAAGGGCAGGCACAGCAAAATCAGCACGGCGTGCGTTAAGAGCTTTTGGCCGGAGGACCTAGTCGACATAGCCAAACTCCTTTCGCCGCAATTGCTCCTGGCGGATTTCCGTCTCCAATTCCCGCAGCGCCTGCTCGGGGCTAAGCAGGCCCTGCAGGGCCATGTCGTTGGCGCGGGTGACGCGATCGGCCAGAAAGGAGGTGTAGGGGACCGGCGCGGCGACCTGGATGTTCTCCGAACTCAGCAGGTCAACGAAGGTACGAAACTGGGGATACTTGCGCAGGTAGGCCTGATAGGCCGGCGCCTGGACGATGGCCGGCTTCAGCGGCAGCCAGCCGCCCATCACGTAGAGTTCCGCCGCCCGCTCGGGATTTTCGATGCCGCTCCAGTACTTGATGAATTCCCAGCCGCCCTCGGGGCATTGGGCGCCGATGGGAATGACCATGAAGTTGCCGTTCGAGAATCCCGCGCGGGCGCGTCCCCCGGCCGGCGGAGGCAGGGGCGCGGTGCGGTATTCCAACTCAGGCGCATAGCGCGCGATCTGCTCCACCCGCCACTGGCCGTCCAGGCAGATGGAGTAGTGTCCGCCGATGAAGGGCCAGCCGGCGGCAAAGCTGAGCTGGTTGATGCCCGCCTGGAAGCGCGCAACATTGTCGAAGCCCAGCCGCGCCTGCTCGGCCGCGAAGACGGTCAGTGCCCGCAGATTCTCCGGCGTGTCCACCGTGACCTCCTGCTTCACCTCGTCGTAAAATCCGGGGCCGAAAAGCGTGACATTGAAGCCGAACGTCTGGGGCATGAAGCCCATGCGGGTGAGGTTCCGGCCATCGAAGCGGTCCAGTCTGGCGCCCACCTTGAACAGGTCCTCCAGCGAGGTAGGAAACGCCTCCGGATCAAGCCCCGCATCCCGGAAGTGCGCAGGCAGGTAGAAGCAGGCCCAGATGTTCAGCCCGGTGGTGACCCCGTAGAGCCGGCCCCGATAAACACCGATTTTTCGCGCCACCGGATACATCTCCCGCCGCAGTGCCGTCCATTCCGCCGGGGTCATGAAGGCGTCCAGCGGCTGCAGCAAACCGGCCTCGACCCAGCTGGGGATGACGGGATTCCATTGCGCCATCACGTCGGGTGGATGGCCGCCCGTCACGGCCAGCACGAACTTCGTGTCGGCGCCGCCGAGGCCGGGCACCGACAGGGCGACGACCTCGTATTTGTCCTGGCTCCGGTTGTAGCGCGCGACGATCTCGTCGACCACCGTCTTCCATTCCGCCGACCACATGTGCCAGAGCCGGACCTGGATCCGGCCGGCGGGACGGTGCTCGACCGGCTTGGGCAGCACGAAGGCCAGCAGCAGGCCGGCGAGCAACAGCCCGCCCAGCGCAAGGAAGGTCCGCTGGCCGGTGGACTCAGTCGCCATAATGCACCCACTTCCGATGCGAACGGAAGATGAACAGCGTGATGCTGATGATCACCACGAACAGGATCCACGCCATCGCCGAGGCGTAGCCCATGTCGAGGTAGCGCCAGGCGCGGTTGAACAGGTACAGGGCGTAGAACAGCGTCGAGTCGTTGGGTCCGCCCGTACCGTTCATGATCACGTAGGCCTGGGTGAAATACTGGAACGCCCCGATGACGCCCATCACGAGGTTGAAGAAGATCACCGGCGTGAGCAGCGGGAGGGTGATGTGCCGCATGCGGTGATACGCGCCGGCCCCGTCGATCATGGCCGCCTCATAGAGGGTCAGCGGGATGTCCTTTAGCCCGGCGAGATAGACGATCACGCTTCCGCCGACGCTCCACAGGCTCATCAGCACCAGCGAGGGGAACGCCCAGTCCGGCGAGCCCAGCCAGTTGGGACCGATCACGCCGAGGGCCTTGAGGACGCCGTTCACCAGGCCGATCTGCGGGTTGAGGATCCAGACAAAGACCACGCTCGTGGCCACGACCGGGACGATGCTCGGCAGGAAGAAGAGCGTGCGGTAGACCGCGATGCCGCTCACTTCCAGGTTCAGCAGCAGGGCCAGGCCCACGCCGGTGACGACGCCCAGCGGCACGGCGACCGCCGCGTATTTCAGCGTGATGACCAGGGCCTTCCAGAACAGCGGATCATGGAGGAACAGGTTGCGGTAGTTGCCCAGTCCGATCCAGACCGGCTCCGTCACGATGTTGTACCGCGTGAACGACAGGTAGATGCTGATGAGAAACGGTGCCAGCGCGAAGACGCCAAATCCCACCAGCCAGGGGCTGATGAACGCATAGCCGGTCAGGTGGCGCTTCATTTATTGGGGAGGGGGACGGCGAAGGTCCAAGGTGAGCAACCCCGGGACGTGTGTTAAGTGCTAAGATATGCGCAGGGAGATGCAAGTTGTAGCAACAAGGGCGGGGTCTCCGAACCCGCCGTTGGGTTCCCACGCTGAATTCCATCGTTCTCTTTCTCGTAATCGCTCTCGTTGTTGACGCGCACGTTCCGAACCGAGAAAGAGAAAGATTACGAGAAAGAGAACGATTCGATTCTAGCGACGGAGCCAAGGAAGCCGGGATTCGCACCTGTCCTCCGTAGGCTCGGCGAAGGGGGAGACCCCGCCCTACAATCCAATCCGAGCCTTCGGGCCTGCGCAGTCACAACTCGTCCCCGAAGCGGACCTTCTTCACCGCGCGTTTCTTTTTGGGCGATGGCGGAATCCCAATCCGCGGATCGCACGCCTTGACCATCTGCACGAGACGCCGGGCGTCGCGCTCGAAGGTCTCGGTCGCCTCGGAGAGATACAGCCACTTGCCCAAAATCGGGTGCTGCACGAGGGCGGGAATGTCGGCGCGCAGACTGGCCTGGTGCTCATGGAACGTGCAAACCAGCACGCCCTGCCAAGGCTCTCCCGACGCGCCAAGAAACAGGCAATGCAGTCC
>JBIJDP010000396.1:0-3605 GCA_044344065.1 Opitutaceae bacterium | reverse complement strand
CCGAGATCCTCGCCGACCTGCACGCCACGGGCTGGGTGCACGTGCACGACGTCCTGCGCCGCGCGGTCGCCCCCGAGGCGCGGGCCGTGCGCGAATTTTCCGACGAATGCCGCTTCTGGGTGGCGCGCAAACCGGCGCATTATTAACCACGGATTTCACGGATCGCACGGCTGGGAGACAAAGGATGGCCACATAAGGCTCAAAAGGCACAAGACTGCTGACTGGTGATTGGAGCCTCTTGAGGATGTTGAGCCTTATGAGGCCATGTTTGATCCGTGTTATCCGTGTAATCCGTGGTCAAAAAAACTCCGCGTGCTCCGCGCCTCCGCGTGAGACCGGATTGCAAAAAATATCCCAGCCAGGTGCGACTAAACCCTGCCGCCATTGTTGACCATCACGACGACTGCGGGTAGAAGATTCCCATGCAATACCGGCAACTCGGTTCTACCGATCTCAAGGTTTCGCCCATCTGCTTTGGCTGCTGGCAGCTGAGTCCCGCCTGGTGGGGTGATGTCCCGGTCGGACCCTGGGCCGACGCCGTCAAGGCCGCGCTGGACGCCGGGGTGAACTTCATCGACACCGCCGACGCGTATGGCGACGGCCTGGCGGAAACCGAGCTCGGCAAACTTTTCCAGCGCGAGGGCCTGCGCGACCGGTTCGTTGTGGCGACCAAGTTCTACTGGAATTTCAGCTCCGGTCCGGCGCGGTTCCCCGATACCACCCGCGACTATATCCTCCGCGCCTGCGAGGCCTCCCTCCGCCGGTTGCAGACCGACCACATCGATCTGTATCAAATCCATGCCTGGGACCCCATCACCCGGCCCGACGAAGTCGCCGCCGCCTTCGCGCAACTCAGGCGCGAGGGCAAGGTGCGCTGGTTCGGCGTGAGCAATCACAACCCCGAGCAGATGGAGCTCTACCGCGCCCATTTCGAGGTCGGCAGCCTGCAGCCGCCCTACAGCCTGCTGGCCCGGGACATCGAGACGCGCGAGCTGCCCTACTGCCTCCGGCACAACATCGGCGTCCTGAACTATTCCTCCCTGCATCGCGGACTGCTGGGCGGGCGTTACACGGCCGAGACGAAATTTGATGATCACCGCGCCAAGGCGCCGATGTTCAATGGCGAGGGGTTCAAGATCGTGCTGGCCGCCCTCGAGGAAGCCAAGGTCATCGCCGCGGAACTGGGCCTGACCATGCCGCAACTGGCGGTGCGCTGGGTGCTGACGCAGCCGGCAATCACCAGCGCGATCGTCGGCGTGAAGAAGCCGGAGCACATCACCGGCATCGTCAAGGCCGCCGAGGACCGCCTGACCCAGGAACTCTGGCACCGGCTGGCCGCGCGCTTTAAACGCGCGCAGACCGAGGCGCTGGCGGCGGGGAAGTAGGGCCGTGTTTGTCTGGATTGTTCGCTCAGCAAGGGAGCCTGCTTGCAGGCGATTTGGGGGCGTCGCTCGTCGGCGCCGGAGGGCGCAGTCAAGCTGCGCCCCTAGATAGTGCATCGCCTGCAAGCAGGCTCCTTGTTGCTACCTCTCCAAACATTGCATGCGATAATGCAGCGAACTATCCATCGCTTGCGCGCGCCCGAACCGCGCCCGCGAGCGGGCTGGCCTGCCCGGACATGAACCGGGCCAACCCAGCCGCGCTCACAACGCCGCGAAACTCACCGACCAGCCCGCCTCGCCGTCCGCGCCGAAATTGAGGGCGCAACGGATGATCAGGCTCTGGTCGCGGCCGTCCTTGGCGATCCAATGTCCGCGGGGATTCACCACGCGGACGTTGTTGGGCGCATGGATGAAGACGCTGCCCTTCTCGCCGGGCGGACGCTTGGCCCGGCCGCTGAAGGTGCTGGTGGCGGGATCCCAGTCGCAGGCGGTGATTTCCATCTCGCCCATAAGTACGTGCATGTCGGTGCCCAGCAGCAAAGGCCGGGATTCCGCGCGCACCAGCCGGTATACCTTGACCGTGCCGGCCGGCACCACGGCATCGAGCGAGCCACGGATGCGCCCGACGTGGCGTTCGTCCCAGAACTCCCAGGCGAGATACTCCGCGTTCGCGGCCAATCCCAGCCGGGGCAGCGCCACGGGCAGGCGCATTTCCTCTCCCGAGAAATTATAGACGGCCACCACATCGAACCGCCCCCACGGCTTTTCGATCCGGCGGTGGAAGATCTTCGGATGGTCCGGGTACGGCGAATCGAACAAGTCGACCGAAAACGCCACCTCCGTGGCCCGGGGCAGCGTCTTCTTGATCAATGCCAGCCGCGCCTCCGCCATGCGGTCAACATCGTCGCCCAGCATCGAGGGACCGCCGCACAGGGCATGCATGGTGGCGTGGGTGCGGGCGTCGGACAGGGGCAGCGGCTGGTCCACGGTCAGCACGTTGCCTGCATCATTGAGGTACAGGCGACGGTGGGTATAACGGGCGCCCGCCTGGTTGCGCAGCGCCGGCACACAGCCGTTCCACGCCGACGACTTGTTGACCATATAGGTCGCCGGGTAAAAAGAGGACCCACCCGGGGTTAGCGACCGACCCTCGCCGAAATCGGCGCCCGTGCGCACTGCGTCCGCCACGCCGACGGTGTGCAGGGTTGGGCCAGTGCTGGCCAGCAGGTAGGTCTCGGGCCCGGCGGCCTGGCGGATAACCTTCAGGGCATGCTGAAAGGACTCGGCGCCGGGGACGATGCGCGGGTCATGGAGCCGGCCTGCGGACCGGGGCGGTTGAGCTTGCCGCCGCCCGCGTAGAGGAAATCTATCATGTAGTACCGCACGCCGCGTTCCCGGTTGTACGCGAAGGCCTTTTCCATGAAGGCCAGCGCCTTCGGATGGGTGGGATCAAGGACGTAGAGCACCGGCCGCTCGTTCATCGGCAGCCGGCCGTTCTCGCCGAAATTCCACCGCTCCAGGCTGACGAACAGCGTGCCGTCGGGATTGCGCACGAGCGCGTCCTCCAATTCCTTCATCTCCGCCTTCAGGTGGTTCGAGATCCAGAACGGTCCGCACCAAAGCCCCAGCTTGAAGCCGAGTTCGCGCAGGCGGCGGACGAGTTCCTCCGGTCCGCTCGGAAAATTTTTGGTGTTCCAACCGGTCCACGCCCCGGGCTGGGCGCCGGGCAGGTTGGCGATGCTGACCCACACGTACTCAAAGCCAAACCCGGCGAGCCGGCGGTTCACGGCGGCGCAATTGCGCAGCACGACTTCCTCGTAGGTCTCAACGTTGAAACCGTCCACCCAGCTCCACCCCACCCAACCCAGCGGCGTGGTCGGCCACAGGCGAGGTTTGACCTGCGCGGCCACGATCTCGGCCCAACGGTCCAGCTGGGCGTGCGGATCCGTTCCCACCTGCAGCGTGAAGGTCTCCACGGGCGTGACCGCCCCCGGGGCGAGCGACCAGCCCGCGAAGTCCGCCTGCGCCGCCACGTCCAGCACCCCGGTCGCCGTCGCGCGGTGGTGAATCTCCGTGTCGTTCCGCAGATAGGTCGTGAACCCCACCTGGACGGCGGTCGGCCCGGCGGGATCGAAATACTGGTTCTTCACCTTGCTGCCGGCCGGCGAGATCGCATCGCCGAGACGCAGCACCACACGCTCCTGCTGACCGGGCTGGCCGGGG
>JBIJDP010000395.1:0-3617 GCA_044344065.1 Opitutaceae bacterium | reverse complement strand
AGGCGTTCCAGAGCTTGTTGCAGAAATTCTTGCCGCCCTCGATGCGGTCTTCCTGGAAGCGGATGTCCTGGCCCTGGGGGGCGATGGACACGATGCCGAAGCGCAGGCCGTCGGCGCCGTATTTCGCGATGAGGTCGAGCGGATCGGGCGAATTGCCGAGCGACTTCGACATCTTGCGGCCGAGGCCGTCCCGGATGATGCCGGTGAAATACACATCCTTGAACGGGATGCGCTGCTCGATCGGCTGGCCGGGATTCGAATACTCCAACCCGGCCATGATCATGCGCGCGACCCAGAAGAAAATGATGTCGGGCCCGGTCACGAGCGTGCTGGTCGGGTAGAAGTAATTATAGCCCGACTTCGCCATCTCCTCGCGGTCCGGCCAGCCGAGCGTCGCCAGCGGCCAGAGCCAGGAGGAGGCCCAGGTGTCGAGGACATCCTCTTCCTGCACCCAACCGGTCTTGTCCGCGGGCCCCTCCAGCGAAACATGCACCTTTGACGGATCCCGCAGGTCGGCCTCGGTGAGCTTTCCCTTGTCGAGGCCGGCACGGTACCAGACCGGGATGCGGTGGCCCCACCAGAGCTGGCGGCTGATGCACCAGTCCTGGATGTTCTCGAGCCAGTGCAGGTAAACCTTGGACCAGCGCTCGGGATGGAAACGGATGTGGCCGTCGCGCACCGCCGCCTTGGCCTCCTCGACGCGCGGATAGCGGAGCCACCACTGCCAGGTGAGGCGCGGCTCGATGGGCACGTCGGCACGCTCGGAGTAGCCGACATTGTTCTCGTAGGGCTCCTCCTGCACGAGGGCACCGCTCGCCTTCAGGAGTTCGACGGCGCGCTTGCGGCCGGCAAAGCGGTCCATGCCCGCCAGCTCGGGCCCGGCGAGGTCGTTGAGTGTGCCGTCGGCGTTGAGCACATCGACCGGCGGGAGCTTGTGGCGCTGGCCGATCTCAAAATCCACCTTGTCGTGCGCCGGGGTGATCTTCAGCGCGCCGGAACCGAATTCCCGGTCCACCATCGCATCGGCGATGATGGGAATCTCCGCCACCGGCCCGAGCGGACGGCGCACCCTTTGCCCGAGCAGCGCGGTGTAGCGCGGATCCTCGGGATGGACGGCAATCGCCACGTCGCCCGGGATCGTCTCGGGACGCGTGGTCTTGACGGTGATGTACTCGCCGGGACGGCCGACGACTTCATAGCGCACCTGGTAGAGGTGGCCCTTCACCGGCTTCATGATGACTTCCTCGTCGGACAGGGCGGTGAGCGACACCGGGCACCAGTTCACCATGCGCTTGCCGCGGTAGATGTGCCCCTTGGCAAAAAGGTCCGTGAACACGGTGAGCACCGCCTTGGAGTAGTGCGGGTCCATCGTGAACTGCGTGCGGCTCCAGTCGCACGAGGCGCCGAGTGCCCGCAATTGCTGGAGAATCATCCCGCCTTTCTCCTCGCGCCACTCCCAGACCTTCTCGAGGAACCTGTCCCGGCCGAGGTCGCGGCGGTGCTGCTTCTGCTTGCGCAACTCCCGCTCGACCACGGTCTGCGTGGCGATGCCGGCATGGTCGGTGCCCGGCAGCCACAGGGCCTCCCGGCCCTCCAGACGGGCCCGGCGAATGAGAATGTCCTGCAGGGTGTTGTTCAGCACATGCCCCATGGTCAGCACGCCCGTCACATTGGGGGGCGGGATCATGATGCTGTAGGCCCGTTTACCCGGGTTCACCCGGCCCGCAAACGCCCCGGCCGCCTGCCAGGCGGCATACCATTTTTTCTCAACCTCGTGCGGTTCGTAGCTCTTGCTGATTTCGGCCATGGCAGGTGCGGGGATATGAACCGCGGAGAAAACCGCGCCGGCCGGTTCGACGCAAGTGGTTAAATCCCCTCGCCCAAGGCCGCTTTTTGGCTTCACTGCTGCCTCTTTCATGTCCGCTCCCCAGCTCCCGCCCGCCCGTACCGTCCTGGCCCTCCCCGGCGACCTCGATTCCGCCGAACGCCTGGCCGTCTGCCGGGCCTTTCTGCAGGCGGAGCACGCCGCCCTGCGGGAGCATCATACCGCCGGCGCCTCCGGTTTCGCCATCGTGCGGGCCCGCTCCGCCCGGGTGGACGAACTGCTCCACCGGCTTTTTGCCCATGCCCTACTCACCTTCGAACGCACCCACGGCGCCCCGCCCGTGCCGGTCGCATTGGTTGCGCTGGGCGGCTATGGCCGGGGCGAACTCAGCCCGCACAGCGACGTGGATGTCATGTTCCTGTTCCCCGCCAAGACCAAGCCGGCCACGGTCAAAACCCTCCAGGAACACCTGACCAAGGAGATTCTCTACCCGCTCTGGGACTGCGACCTCAAGGTCGGCCACTCCACCCGCAATGTGGACGAAGTGTTCGTCGAGGCCCGCAAGGACATCCAGACCAAGACCTCCCTGCTCGAATCCCGCCTCATCGCCGGCTCGGCCGTGCTCTACGAGAACTTCGCCACCGCCTACCAGAGCTACTTCACCACCGAGGACCCCAAGGCCTACATCACCGCCCGGCTCGACGATCAGGTCGCCCGCCGGACCAAGTACGGCGACACGGTTTTCCTGCAGGAGCCGGACATCAAGAACGGCGTCGGCGGACTCCGGGATTACCAGAACACCCTGTGGATGGCCCGGGTGAAACTCGGCATCACCGCCATGGACGAACTGGCGGCGCAAAACTACCTGCCCGCCGCCGATGTCACCGCCTTCAACCAGGCCTACGACTTCCTGCTCCGCGTCCGCAACCAGCTCCATTTCCTGGTCAAGCGTCCCACGGACCTGCTCGACCTCGAAAGCCAGTCCCGCATCTCCGTCAGCCTGGGCTACACGCAGGCCGGCGACCTGCAGCGCGTCGAGCGGTTCATGGAGGACTATTATCGCGCCGCCAACACCATCCACCGGATCTCCAAACTCGTCGAAAGCCGCCTCGCCCTCACCCTAAACCCGGCGAAAAGCGGCGGTTTCTCCTTCCGTGACATCCTGCGCGCCCAGCGCAACCAGCGCACCAAGCGGCTCGACGGCTTCATCCTCCGCGGCCGGGAGCTCGCCGCCGAGCAGCCCGGGGTGTTCCAGGAGGATCCGGTCCGCCTCATCCGCGTCTTCCGTCACTGCCAGCAGCTGGATTGCGCCCCCGATTTTCACCTCGCCCAGCTGATCCGGGCCCATCTCCCCCTCATCACCCCTGGGGTGGTGAATTCCCCCGACGCCAACACGAGCTTCCGGGCCATCCTCTCCCAGCCCGGCGAGGTCCATCCCACCCTCAGCCTCATGCACGAACTCGGGGTCCTGGGGCGCTTCATCCCGGAATTCGACAAGCTCACCTGCATGGTGCAGCACGAGTTCTACCACCGGTACACGGCCGACGTGCATGTGTTGAACACGATCCGCGAGCTGGACCGCATCTTCACCCAGGCTGAGCCCATCACCCTCAAGTACCGCGAGGCCCTCCACGAGACCGCCGACCCCGACCTGCTCTACCTCATTCTCCTGCTGCACGATATCGGCAAGGCGGAGGGCATCCAGGGTCACGCCGACAGCGGCGTCCGCATCGCCGGTCCCATCATGGACCGCCAGGCGATTTCGCCCCGGATGAAGAAGGTTGTTTCATTT
>JBIJDP010000394.1:0-3628 GCA_044344065.1 Opitutaceae bacterium | reverse complement strand
CCCCGTTTTTCCCACGGTTCGCCTGTCTGTCAGCGGTGGCGAAGCCCGACTCCGGCACGGGCGGGTCTGGACCTTGCGCCCGACTCCGTCCACGTTGGCCTGAGCCATGGATTCATTGCCGCCGCTACCCACCGAACCCCGCCCCGGTCTTTACCGGCACTACAAGGGCAACGAGTATCGCGTCCTCGGCCTCGCCCGACACTCGGAGACTCTCGAGACCCTCGTCGTCTATCAGGCGCTTTATGGCGAACGCGGCCTCTGGACCCGCCCGCAACCGATGTTCGTCGAAACCGTCACCCATGCCGGCAAGATTGTGCCGCGCTTCGCCTACGTCGGGCCCTGACTCTTCATGCGTGTCCTCATCGCCTGCGACAAATTCAAGGACGCCCTCACCGCGCCCCAAGCCTGCGGCGTGATTGCCGATGCACTGCGCGCCGGTCATCCGGACTGGGTGGCCGATCCTTGCCCGCTCGCCGACGGCGGAGAGGGTTTTGCCGACATCCTGACGCGCGCCGCCGGGGGCAAGTTCATCTCCGTGACCGTCACCGGTCCGCGCGGGGTGCCGCTCGAAGCCGGCTTTGGCCTGTTCACGTTGGACCGGATCCCCGCCGCCGCCCGCACGCTCCTCGATCTTCCCGCCAGTACACCGGCCACTGCAACGATCGCCGTGATCGAGATGGCTGCCGCCAGCGGCCTCGCCCTGCTCGCATCGGATGAGCGCGATCCGTGGCAGACCACCACGATTGGCACCGGTGAGCTCATCCGGTCCGCCGTGGCCCATGGGGCCGCCGCCATCTTGCTGGGCGTCGGCGGCAGCGCCACGAATGACCTCGGCCTGGGCGCGCTCAGCGCCTTCGGTCTCGACTGTCTCGATGCCGCGGGGGGAAAAATCTCCCCGCCCATCCCGGCCCGCTGGCACCAGATCTCCCGGCTCGTGGGTGCACCCGCCACCGGGCTCCCGCCTATTCGCATCGCCTGCGACGTCACCAACCCCCTCCTCGGCCAGCGCGGCGCCGCCGCCGTTTATGGTCCGCAGAAAGGCCTTCACGCCGCGGACCTCGCCAGGCTCGACAGCGCCTGCGCCCGCCTCGGGCTCATGCTTTGTGCCCACTGCCGCCAGCACGACGATCTGATGGATGCACCCGGTGCGGGTGCCGCCGGCGGCATCGCCTTCGGCCTGTTGGTCGCCGCCCATGCCCGATTGCTTCCCGGTTTCGACCTCGTCGGCGCCTGGCTCGACCTTGAACCGCGCATAGCCGCGGCGGATCTCATCATCACCGGCGAAGGCCGGTTCGATGACAGCTCGCTCAGCGGCAAGGGCCCGGGTGCCGTGGCGGCCCGCGCCCTCGCGCTCGGCAAACCTGTCAAGGTGTTCGCCGGCCAGATCTCCGCCGTTTCCGCCCCGTCCGGTCTGCAGCTTACCGCCATCACTCCGCTGGGAATGCCCCTGGCGCAGGCCCTGATCGAGACACCGGACTTGCTTGCCGCGGCTATCCGGCAACATTGCTGAACTAATGCCGCCGGAAGAACATCAGGCCCGCGAGGAGCGCTTTGCCCGGCTCCGCCGCCTCAAGCAGTTCCTGCGCTTCATGCCGCGCCGGGCGGTGATGCACAAGTATCCCGTCATCGGCCGCTTTGCCGAAGCCGCCCGCAAGCGCGCCTACCTCTGGTCCTTCAAATCCGCCCACGTGCGGCCGGCATTTTATGCCGGCTCGATCCTGTCCCTGCTGCCCGTCATGGGCGTGCAACTCCCGCTCGCGTTCATTCTCTGCCTGCTGCTGCGCGGTAATTTCATGGTGATGGGCGGACTCCAGTTCATCACCAACCCCTTCACCGCCGCCCCCATCTATTACGCGACGCACCAGCTCGGCAAAACCATCATTGAGGCCTCCGGTTTCGGCCAAAGTCTGGAAACGGTCGATCCCGTGAAAGTGGAACCGGTCGAGTTGACCGATGGGCCGCCCCGGCTTGAGCCGGCCAAGGTAACCCCACCCGCCCCTGCGCATGAAATCCACTGGGGCCGGCGCATCGGCACGGCCATCAACGCCCTCGTGATCGGTGGTGTCATCAGCGGCGCCCTCCTTGGGCTGCTGCTGGATCTGCTCTGGCGGCTGGGAGTGGAGTACTACGCCAAAAAGCACCCCCGGCCTCTGAGCGCTTCCCGCTCGACGGAGCCCGGCGCTCCGCCAAAGTAACGCGCGACATGCCCGGCACGACCCCCTCCCTGCCCTTCAAAGGACTGCCCGTTTGGTTTATCCTGCTGCTGGGCCTTTTCGGGTGCAGTGCCAGCCAGCCCCCCACCCGCCCCGCCCGGGCCGCCGCCCCGCGCGACGCCGCTCCGGCCGCCAAACCTGCGACCCAACCTGCCCCCAAGGCCGAGGTGCCCTTTCCGGTCATGCTCGGCATTGACGTCCTCGAGGCGCAGGGCTTCGCCGCGGTCAAGGGCAAGCGCATCGGCCTCCTCACGCATCCCGCCGGCGTCAACCGCCGCGGCGAGTCCACCGTCAATGTCCTGCGCCGCGCCCCGGGCGTGAAGCTCGTGGCCCTCTTCGGACCCGAACACGGCATCTACGGCGACGAAAAGGCGGAAGTGAAGATCGGCGATCGCACCGACCCGCGCACCGGATTGCGCGTTTATTCGCTCTACGGCAAATACCGCAAGCCGACCAAGGAGATGCTCAAGGGCCTCGACGCCATGGTCGTGGATCTGCAGGACATCGGCACCCGCAGCTACACCTACGTCAGCGCCATGCTCTACACCATGGCGGCCTGCTTTGAGCACCACGTCGAGGTCATCGTCCTCGACCGGCCCAATCCGCTCGGCGGCAACAAGGTCGACGGCCCGCCCCTCGACCCGCAGTGGAAAAGCTACGTCGGCGCCATCCGCGTGCCCTACGTCCACGGCCTCACCATCGGCGAGATCGCCCGCATGGCCAGGGAATCGCCCGGCGTCCTGCAGGTGCCCAATGCCATCAACGTTGCCGAAGCCGTCCGCGCCAAAGGCAAGCTCACCGTCATCCCCATGCGCGGCTGGCGGCGCAGCATGCGCTGGTCCGAGACGGGGCTGACCTGGGTCCCCACCTCGCCGATGATCCAGGATTTTTCCGCCGTGGTCGGCTACGCCATGAACGGCCTCGGCACGTACTTCGACCCCAATGCCAGGTTTGACATCGGTCTCCGCCACGGCGTGGGCGCCAATTACGCTTTCCGCGGCCTATCCCACAAGACGGTCAAGAGCGACGTCCTGGAACGCGAGTTGCGCGCCCTCAGGCTGCCCGGCCTTTCCTACCGCCGTATCAGCGTCCCCGGCAGGAACGGCAAGCCCGAGACCGGCGTCTTCGTTGAGATCAGCGACTGGGATGACTGGAACCCCGTCGAGCTTAGCATCCATCTGATGGTCCTCGGTTGCAAACTCGACCCCCGCAATCCCTTCCGTACCGGTGACGCCAGCGGCTTCCTCCGCCACATGGGTTCCTCCGCCTTCTACGAAACCCTCAAGCGCGACGGCGCCCGCACCAATGCCGCCGCCTGGGTCAAGGAGTGGCAGACCCACAACGCCATCTACCGCCAGCAAAGCCGCAAGTTCTGGCTGTATTTCTAGGGCACGGCTTCAATTTTCCGGAGCCGT
>JBIJDP010000393.1:0-3629 GCA_044344065.1 Opitutaceae bacterium | reverse complement strand
CTTCTGATTTGGTTTCAACTGTATTCCCTTGTCGTCAACCAGCACTTCCTTCTCATTGCGCATTATGCCGTTGGAAAAACGGTCATGCCAGCCGAGCGACAGGAAATATCCGCTGCCCTGCATCTGTCCCCAGTACCTGCGGTTGCTGGACAAGCCCTTTGGATTAAGCATGAATCCCATCCAGTAGGTCTTGCTGGGCTGGTTGGTGTGGACATCGCATTCGATCCGCACAGGTGCTTTGACTGGCATGGTATAGGCAATAGTGGAGAACGAATTCACATGAAGGACGTTGTCCTGTATTTTCAGGCCTGAACTCTGCCACGATGCGCCAGTGCGTCCTTCCAATGCGTTGCCGAGACGGCGCCGGTTGAAATTGTCGTCGAAGACAAGCTTCCAGTCGACACCCTGTGAATTCGGAATGTTTTTGCCTGCGGCCACTGCTTGTCCAGAGGCCGGTTTCAGAGATGGGACGCTTGACAGTTCCTCTGAGGGGATCACGCAGAGATCCCCGGGATTTATATTTCCGAAAACTGCGAAGTTCGCACTGAGTTTCCAGTCAGGATTTCCGTCGTTGGTGGAGACCAGCATCAGTTGGTTGTCTCCCTTGTTCAAGGTTACACAGCCCCACTGGCCGCGCCCTTGGACAGTTCCTACTTCCGTGCCGTTCAGATAGCAGAGCATTCCCGGTCCTGTGTAACGCAGGCGGATCTGGATCGGCTTTGTGGCACGCAACACTGCCACGGCATAAGCCACCGACTGGGGAGTAGTCTTGAAAACTTTGGAAAGATCGAGGCTTCCGCTTTTGTCCGCTTTCGTCTGGAGCCAGCCGCGTTTGCCGTCACGGGTTTCCAATTCGGCGGTGACATCGAGTTTCAGTTCCGGCGGATGGACCGTGCTGTCAATATTCTTTCCGCTTTTGTTGGCGAACGGGCCGGCCACCAGGAAGTCCGTGATGGGAATTCTCGAGTTGGCGTCATAGCTTTTTAAATCCGTGTCAAACGCAAGTTTCCATTCCTTGCCTAGTGCTGTGCAGTGCAGTGGCAGGGCGAAGGAGCCGGTTTTGCCGGCAGGTTTTGTGAAGGATATGAAACTGCGGCCGGGCTTGTCGGTCTCCATGTTCATCGCACCGGCGCTGATTGTCCAACCGGGTATGGTGCCGGCCGTGATTTCCACTTTGCACGGCAGGTATGACGGCGCAGAGTTGAGCAGCAATTGGGCGCTGCCGGCCTCGCCGTCGCTGAAGATTTTATCCGTGCTTCTCCAATTCGGAGTTTCAAGTGTCAGTACCAGCAGTGAACTTACAACTTCGTTGCTCACCGGCTTATCACCCTGCTGGTTCGCCAGACTTTTCACAGCGCGTTCCAGAATGGCGTTTGCCTCAGCGCGGGCTTCGGCTGCCGACAGGTTCTTACCGGCCAGCGCATCGAGTTCTGCAAGCAGTTTTATCCATTCGGACGGAGCGGTTTTACCCATGCATGCGGTTGCACCTGAGATGGCGCCAGAGACGGCCGCCACCGGACTGATCAGAGTGTTGCTTCCGGTCTGATAAGGTTTTTTGACGTTCTCGAAACGGTTGCCCCAGAGGATGACATTTTTCGCCCTGTTTTCTATGTTGCCCCAGAGGATGACATTTTTCGCCCTGTTTTCTATGTTGATGCCGATGTCGGAATTTTTGACGACACAGTTTTCAATCAGCGAGCAGTCGGCGTCACCGATTACTTCAAGCCTTGCATTGCTTTCGAGGATGTTGCGCCGCATCAGACAGGCGCGTGTGATCGGGAAACTGCCGATGTCCTTTGGTACGCCGCGGTCGCGGATTGCGATATGCGCATCCAAGGTCGGGATCTCGTTCATCGGTCCGCGATAGGCGTTGCCTTCGAGGAGGCGGTTGTCAAAATACTGCACGAACCAGTTGACCTCCGGGCTGCCGCCCTTGGTCATGCCATAGTTGTGGTAGCCGCCGGAGCGGGAAGTCTTGTTGTCTGCGATGATCGCGCTGATCATCGAGCCGTAGAGCTGCATTGCGACAGTCGAATCGTTGGTCTCATTGTTCACATAGATGAAATGCTGGCGGAAGGCGGCAATCACGATGAACGTTTTTTCGTCCGGCTGAATTTCCCAAGGCTGATCCACCGTCACCTTGGTGCCGTCGATCTTGGCAATCTTGCGGATCTGGCCTGCGCCTTTTCCGGCGACGAGCTGCACATAGCCCTCTTTCCAAAAGTTCACACCGTGCCGCCAGCCGAACTTCTTCAGTTGAATTTCCGTGCCGTTAATTGATTCTGCCGTATCCTTATAGCAGGGAACGCCGCCGTCGCAGGTGAAGGCTTCGCAGTCCCAGGCGAAATTGCACTGCTGATAATTGTTTCCCCAGAAGATGTTCCTGGTCCCTTCAGCACTGGTGGCGCCGAACGATATCCCCTGACTGCCGGTGAACTTGTTGTTGTCGACGATCATCTGGCTTCCATGGAATCCGCTCCAGCCTACCGGACTGCCTTTCCCGAAAATATTGTCCGTTACCTGAAAGTAATTCCCGCTTATGCCGAACGAGCCGCCTGCTACTGCGTAGATATCGCAGCCGATGACGCGGATGAAGTCGCCGTTAAATACAAGAATGCGGCTGTTGCCCAGGATGGCCTCGCGCCGGGTAGCTTCCTCGCTGGTCAGGTATTGGCAGTAGTTCAGTCTTGTCCGGATCCGGCGCAATGTAATATTGTCGCCTTCGGACATGATGCCGTTCTGATGGAATCCCGAAGTGAGGAACAGTTCCTCTATTCCGAACGAATGCGTGCCTTTGATAAGCGCTTCCGGCGGGTTGTCCGTGTCCGGCCAGTAGAGCTGGCTGAGCTCCATGCTTTCGCCTTTAAGCAGTGTGCATGGCGGTATTTCCAGCATGCCGTTAATCTGGTAGCGGCCGCGCGGGAAATACAGTATGCCGCCGCCGTTGGCTTTGATCGCTTCCAACGCCGTCTTGACTGCAACGGTATCATCAAATCCGTCATTGGCGACAGCGCCGTAATCGGTTGCGTTGAATACTTTCGTCTTCCAGACTTCCGCATGCGGTTTGATAGTCAGCTTGCCTGCAGGATATGAATCGGAGCCCAGTCCGTTGCGCAGTAGAACCTCGTTTTCTCCCGCGGCCATGTCGAAAGGCAGTGCGGCGTTCAGGGACCAGCAATCCTGTCCGGCCAGTTTCAAGTCAATGTTTTTGCCGTTGCCTTTCAGTGTCATTGCCGCCTTGTTGTCGAATGACAGGCATCGCCCAAACACACGCAGCCAACCGCCAGGGGAGGCTTCCTTGCCCCAGTCGCCCTGCAGCCACCAGGTGTCCGGCTGGTTCAGCGCGAACTCGCGGCTGCTCTGACCGTCGGATACGATCTTGCATTTGACAATGCCCATGGGCATATCTTTAGGATAGAAAAAATTCACAGTGGAGTCAGTGACCTGGAGAGGCTCAACGATTTTTCCACCGCCCAGATCGACTTTCGGCGATTTACCCCATTCGCCGCCGAAGACCATTACGATCTCTCCTGGCTTCACCGGCGTAGAGCACCAGATCACTCCGGGCTTGTCGGCGGCCGGACAAATTATTCCCGCCGCGAGAAAAAGTAATCCCAACCATTTTTTCA
>JBIJDP010000526.1:0-2874 GCA_044344065.1 Opitutaceae bacterium | reverse complement strand
GGTTCTGCCAGCGGCACGTCTCCGGCTTTTCCCAATACCAGCCGAGCAGGACCGCCCGGGCCACGCCGGCCCGGTCCATGGCGCGCAGCAATTCATCCACAGACGGGAAATCCTGCACCGGGGTCCCGTCCTTGCGCTGCCGCGTGCTGAGCCGGGCCCAGTGGGGCTCGCCCGCCGCGGCCGCCCACCCGGCCGGGTCGCGGTTCGCTTCGGGCGGATAGAGATGCACGTGGGCGTCAATGAGGGTCACGAGGGAAACGTAGCGACCTGCCGGCGCGGCTCCAGTTTGTTTTGCCGGCGATCGTGGGAGGGCGGTCGCGCTCCCAGGGGAAGACCCGCGGCAATTTACACATTTGCCACGGGTGAAATTAATGCCCTGCCTGCATTTCTGCGCATGCTCCAACGTTTCTTCAAACTCGACCAGATGGGCACGACCCCGGGCCGGGAGGTTCAGGCCGGTTGCACCACCTTCGCGGCGATGGCCTACATCCTTGCGGTCAACCCGGCGATCCTCGCCGCGGCGGGCATGCCGGTGGCGGGCCTCATCACCGTGACCGCCGTCAGCGCCGCCGTCAGCACCCTGATCATGGCGCTCTACACCAACTTCCCGCTGGCCCTCGCCCCGGGCATGGGGATCAACGCCTATTTCGCGTACACGGTCTGCCTCGGACTCGGCGTGCCCTGGCCACAGGCGCTCGGACTGGTATTCGTCAACGGCGTCGCCTTTCTGGCCCTGTCCCTCACGGGCATTCGCGAGAAGATCATCATCGCCATCCCGTATCAGCTGAAGATGGCGATCACCTGCGGCGTGGGCCTGTTCATCGCCTTCATCGGCCTGCACAAGGGCGGCATCATCGCGGACCATCCGGTTACCTTGGTCACGCACGGCGCGCTGGGTTCGCCGCCGGTGATGCTGTGCTTCGCCGGCATCGTGTTGACCGTCGTGCTCATGGTGCGGCGTGTGCCGGGCGGCATCATTCTCTCCATCCTTGCCATCACCCTGCTCGGGCTGGTCGTGCCCAACGGGCACGGCGGCACGGTCACGCCCTGGCCCAGCCAGTTCGTCTCCCTGCCCGCTTCCATGGGTGATACCTTTCTCAAGCTGGACTTCGGATATTTCCGGCAGGATTTCGTCAAGGCCCTCACCGTCGTGCTGACGCTTCTGCTCATCGCGCTGTTCGACAATGTCGGCACCCTGATCGGCGTCTGCCAGCGGGCCGGGCTGCTCGACAAGCAGGGCCAGCTCCCCGGCGCGGGCAAGGCCCTGGTCGCCGATTCCCTCGGCGTGATCGCGTCGGCCGGCTTCGGCACCTCCAATGTGGTGAGCTACATCGAATCTGCCTCAGGCGTGGAGGCGGGCGGACGCACCGGACTCGTCGGCGTGACGGTGTCGGTCCTTTTCATCCTCGCGCTCTTCTTCACGCCGCTCATCCAGGCGATTCCGGCCGTGGCCACGGCGCCCGCCCTTATTGTCGTGGGCATCTTCATGTTCCAGTCCGTGGCCGAACTCAACCTGCGCGACCTGCAGGAAGTGGCCCCGGCCTTCATCATCATCATCGCCACCCCGCTCACCTTCAGCATCGCCGAGGGCATCGGCCTCGGACTCGTCGCCTACACGCTGATCTACCTCGCCACGGGCCGGGCGCGGCAGGTGACGTGGATGGTGTACGTGCTGGCGGGCATCTTCGCCCTGCATTTGTTCCGGGGCCAGTTCGGCGGGTGAAAAATCGTAGCGCGGTGCTTCAGCCCGCGCTCAGTTGCTTCACTGCGCTTAGCTTTCACGAACCAGTGCCGGCTGAAGTCCGGCACTACGTACCCGTCCACTTCCGCTCGCACCTCACAACGGCCACACGAGCCGCAGTACCGGCGTCCAGTCGGGCGCGCTGCGCGTCACGCCGACATACAGCGCAAGATCAAGGCTCAGCCCGCGCTTCGTGGTGTGAGTGAGGCCAACTCCGACTTCACCCGACCATTCGCGAGTCGCGTGACTGCTCACGGACGCGACGGTCTCGAAATAACAGCAGGTGGCCTGGCTGCAGGGCCGGGTGACCGACATGCTGCCATAACAGGTCGGGCTGCGGCTGCCGTCGCCGTCGTCGAGCCAATCCAAGCCGATCATGCCATTGAGGGCCTTTCCTCCGGCCAGCGGCCGGCCATAAACCAGGGCCAGGCCCGGTTCCGCTTGACCGTTGCCGATGTCCTCGTCCGCGAGCGGCAGTTTGACGTAGGGCAGCAGCGCCCAGGCCGGTCCGGTGGCCTCGTCGCCGGCAAAATTCCACTTCGCCCGCACCCACGCATCGCCCAGGCCGCGGCCCCGCTCCACCGCACCGTTCGCCGTGGCCTGCTCCTCCCGCCAAAGCTCAAGACCAAATTGCACATCCAGCCGCTCCATCACGCCCGTGCTGAGGAAGGTCGAACCCAGATAGGTCGAACGGAAATGCACGCCGTCGCGCTGGTAGGTGTGACGGTCATAGGCCACGGAAATCAAATCCGCTTCCACGAGCCACCGACCCGGCGCGACCGTCGTGGGCGCTTCGGTGACCTGCGCCACCAAGGGCAGCCACAAGACCTGCCCCAGCAGAACCGTCCTCGTCAGCAAGCGCAGCAGATTATTGGCAACGGATCGCTTCAGCATGGACGAAAAATCAGCCGAAAAGGCGCCACACGGTCGCAACACCAAAAGTGACGGCGAACCCCAGCACCAGCGGCAGGAGGGCGGCCACCGTGGTCCACTTCACGCTGCCGGTCTCCTTGTAGATGGTGTAGATCGTCGTGCTGCACGGGTTGTGCAGGAGCGAAAAGAGCATCAGGTTCACGCCGGTCAGCACCGTCCAGCCGCCCTGCGTGAGCACGGTCTTCACCGCATCCGTGGAA
>JBIJDP010000392.1:0-3632 GCA_044344065.1 Opitutaceae bacterium | reverse complement strand
TGGCCGCCCTGCGCAATCCGCCCGATGCCGCCGCGCTCGCGGCTCTCGGGGCGATGCCGCGCAACATGTGGTGCACCGCCGGATTTCTGCATGCCAGCGGCCAAATCGTGACGGTCGAGGGCGACATTGTCCCGCGGGCGGAGGCCGGCGATCGGGCGGTCTTCAGCTTTGATCCGATTGCCGCCAAGTGTGCCGACGACGGCACCGTCCGGTGGGAACCGGCGGCCACATCCCAGCCGGCCCGCTTCATTTTCCACGTGCGCAACCGTGAGCGTTACACCGCGGCCATGACCCGCGCGATGCGCACGTTGCTGGAAAGAATGTAATGCTGAGGCTTGGCGAAGTTGTAGGGCGGGGTCTCCTCCTTCGCCGGGCCTACGGAGGATAGGTCCGAACCCCGCCTTCTTGGCAAAAGCTAGAATCCAATCTTTCTCGTTCTCTTTATCTTTCTCTTTCTCGGCTCGGAACGTGCGCGTCGAGAACGATTACGAGAAAGAGAACGATGGAATTCAGCGTGGGAACCCAACGGCGGGGTTCGGAGACCCCGCCCTACATCAGTTCCTAACCCGCTCACTCGCGGTGCACGCCCAGATTGGCCACCAAGCGCCGCAGCTTCGCGGCATCCTTTACGCCCGGCGCTGATTCAACTCCGCTGTTCACATCGACAAATCTTGCCCCACTCCGGGTGACGGCCACCGCAATGTTATCGGGATTCAGCCCGCCGGCGAGGATCCAGGTCTTGTCCTGATGCCGCTGCGCATGACGGGCAAATTTCGCCCAGTCGCCGGTTTTGCCGGAGCCGCCAAAGCCCTCGGCATGAAACGTATCGAGCATGATCGTCTCCGCGAAAGGGAGCAGGTCCGCGGGCACATCGTCGGCCGGCGGCAGCTTCGGCGCGAGCCAGAGGCGCGCCACGCCCACGGTCTCGGCCCAGCTGCCCACGACGGCCGTGGACGTCGCGAGCGGAAAATGCACCTGGAAACGGTCGAAACCCGCGGCGGCGGCGGCGGCCAGTTCCGCGGCGGTCGGCGTGACCAATATCGCCACCTTTCCGAGCGCGGGCAGCCGGGCGGAGATTGCCTTGTACTCCTCCAGCGGGAGATACCGTGGCGACTGCGGATACAGGTTGAAACCGAGGTAATCCACGCCGAGGTCGGCCGAGGCTTGCGCATCGGTCGCTGAAGTGAGGCCGCAGACCTTCACTGTGATGCCCGCAATCATGGGGAAAATCAGCCCTCGACGTCACCCATGCACGTTTCCACGAGCCGGGCGGTGCGGATCCATGGATGGTCAATGGGCACAAGGCGCTTGGAACTGGCCGCCTTGGCGAGCGGAATGGGCACGCACTGGTTGCCCTTGATGCCCACCATCACGTTGTAGCGGTGCTGCGCCAGCAATTCGCCGGCCTTGGTCCCGAGACGGGTGCACAGCAGGCGGTCAAACGCGCTGGGCGGTCCGCCGCGCTGCACATGGCCGAGCGAAGTGACGCGCGCCTCCACGCCGGTGATCTGCTGCAGGCGCCGGGCCAGCCGGCTCGCGACCGGTTCCTGCACGAGATGGATTTCCCCCTCAGTCTTGCTGCGGATGGTGTGGGCAATCGCGACCTCCATGTCGGGCTTCTTGCCTTTCGCCAGCGCCCGGGCGCGCGCCTTGGCCTGCTCGACCGTGACGATGCCCTCGGCCGCCGCGATGATGGAGAAGCGCTTCCCGGACCGTTGCCGCCGCTGGAGACTTTGCGCGACGACCTCGAGATCGTAGGGCAGTTCCGGGATCAAGATCACATCGGCGCCCCCGGCGATGCCGGCGCCCAAGCACAGCCAGCCGGCCGAGTGGCCCATGATTTCGCAGACAATGATGCGGTGGTGGCTGGTGGCGGTCGTGTGCAGCCGGTCAATGGCCTCCGTGGCGATCGACATGGCGGAGTCAAAACCGAACGTGATGTCGGTCTCGGCGACATCGTTGTCGATGGTCTTGGGCAGAGTGAGCACGTTGATGCCGCCCTTTTCATTGAGCCGCAGGGCGTTCTTCTGCGTGCCGTTGCCGCCGAGACAGACCAGGCAGTCGAGGTTGAGTTTGCGGTAGTTGCTCACGGCCACCTCGGTCATGTCCATGACCTGGCCGCCCATCGGCATCTTGTGCGGCTTGTCCCGGCTGCTGCCGAGAAAGGTGCCGCCCTGCGCGAGGATGCCGCTGACCAGGGGATTATCAATCGGCGTGCACCGGTTCTCCACCAGACCGCGAAACCCGTCATGGATACCGATGACCTTGATGCCGTGGTGCATCGCGGCCTTGGCGACGCCGCGGATGACGGCGTTCAGTCCCGGGCAATCGCCACCCGCCGTCAGAATGCCAATCGTGCCGCTGGATTTACGTGCCATGGCCCAGAAGTGACAGCATTCCGCCCCGATGCCGAGCCTGAGTTTGTCACAATGATGTCACAGTGGGGCGGGACTTCAGGCCGCATGCAGGCGCAACTCGACTGCGCCCGTTTGATGTCCATCCGCGAATGCCGCCTCAAGGGCGCACACAAGGTGCGCCCCTACAAGATTCACCCCGCGAACGAATTGATCGACTCAATCACATGCGCCACCTGGGCATCGGTCAGTTCCGGGAAGATCGGGAGGCTGACGCAGGTGTCGCTGATGCGTTCCGCCACCGGGAAGGTGCCGCGGCCCTGCCCGAGGTCGGCATAGCATTTCTGCAGGTGCAACGGCACAGGATAGATGAGATCGGTGCCCACGTCCTGCTTGGTCAGATGCTCACGCAGGGCATCGCGGCGCGGATGCCGGAGGGTGAACTGGTGGAAGACCGATTTCCCGTAGGTGGGCTGCGCCGGCATGCGAACGCCATTGAGTTTGATCCCGGCGAGGTACGCGGCCGCGATGGCCTGGCGCCGGGCGGTCCAGGCGGCGAGGTGCGGGAGCTTCACGTTGAGCAACGCGCCCTGAAAACCGTCCATGCGGAAATTGCCGCCGATGATATCGTGGTAGTAGCGCCGGTCCGACCCGTGCACCCGGATGTGCCGTGCCCGGGTCTGGATTTCCTCGCGGCGGGAAACAAACGCCCCGCCCTCGCCGCAGCCGCCGAGGTTCTTGGTGGGATAGAAGCTGAAGGTGCCGGCATCGCCGAGCAGCCCGACAGGCGTGCCCTGGTAGCGGGCACCCACAGCCTGGGCGCAGTCCTCAATGACAAACAGGTTGTGCTGCTTCGCCACGGCCATGATTTCGTTCATCCGCGCCGGCTGGCCGAAAAGATGGACGACAATGATGCCCTTGGTTTTCGGGGTGATGGCAGCGGCGATCTTTGCCGGATCCAGGTTGTAGGTATCCTCCTCGACATCGGCAAAGACCGGCTTGGCGCCGACATAGCTGATGCCCCAGGCGGAGGAGATGAAGGTGAAAGGTGTCGTGATGACCTCATCGCCGGGACCAAAACCGGCCAGCATGCAGGCGACGTGCAGCGGTGCGGTGCCGCTGTTCATGCCGAGGACGCGCGGGTAGCCGAGCGTGGAGGCGAAGTTTTTCTCGAATTCCTCCACATCCTTGCCGAGGCAAAAGCGCGTGGCGTCGTAGGTGGCGGTGAGCGCCGCCAGGGCTTCGGTCCGGATGGCCTTGTGCTGGAGGCCGAGGTCG
>JBIJDP010000391.1:0-3633 GCA_044344065.1 Opitutaceae bacterium | reverse complement strand
AGACCGGCGCCGGCCAGCACGGCGTGGCCCTGGCCACGGCCGCCGCGTACTTCGGCCTCGAATGCGACATCTACATGGGCGAGGTGGATATCGCCAAGCAGGCGCCCAATGTCGCCCGCATGAAGATTCTCGGGGCACGGGTGATCCCCGCCACGCACGGCCTGAAGACCCTGAAGGAAGCCGTGGATGCCGCACTCACCGCCTACGTCCAGGACCCGGTGAACCAGATTTACTGCATCGGCTCCGTGGTCGGACCACATCCCTTCCCGATGATGGTGCGCGATTTTCAGCAGGTCGTCGGCCTCGAGGCCCGCGACCAGATCATCGAGATGACCGGCAACCTGCCCGACATCGTGGCCGCGTGCGTCGGCGGCGGCAGCAACGCGATGGGCATTTTCGCCGGCTTCCTGGAGGATCCCATCGAGCTCCATGGCGTCGAGCCGCTCGGCCGCGGTCCGGCCATTGGCGACCACTCCGCCTCCATGACCTACGGCCGCGAGGGCATCATCCACGGTTTCCGCTGCTATCTGCTGCAGGACGACAAGGGCGAACCCGCCCCCGTGCATTCGATTGCCAGCGGCCTCGACTATCCCGGCGTCGGGCCCGAGCACTGCCATCTCAAGGACACCGGCCGCGTGCGCTATTTCACCGCCAGCGACCAGGAAACCGTGGAGGCCTTCTACGTGCTGAGCCGCAACGAGGGCATCATCCCGGCGCTGGAGAGCTCGCATGCCGTCGCCCACGCCATGCGCCTCGCCCGTTCCGACCCGCAGCAGCCCCGCACCATTCTCGTCAACCTGAGCGGGCGTGGGGACAAGGACATGGATTACATGATCGAGCACTACGGCACGGGCGACAAATTCCTGATCTGACCGGAGCGTCCGCCGCGACAGGTCGGCGATTCGCCGTTGTGCCACCCTTGAATTCTGTCCTAGGGTGCGCCCGTCAATCCTCACGGTCCTCCCCTGACCGTCAACCCCAGCCTCACCCATGAAAAGCCATGTCCTCGCGCCCGCCCTCGCGGCGCTGGCGATGTTTGTCTTCGGAGCCATCTACTGGATGAGCCCCTTCCCCTACCAATTCCTGCAGCAAACCACGGACGACCGCGCCGCCCTGGCCGCGCTCAAGCCCTTCTTCCCGGCCACCGGCGCCTATGTCGTCCCCGGTCCGCATCTCGACCATTACACGATGGCCGCGCTGTACAAGGCCGGGCCGAGCGCCGTCGTGCAGTTTGTCGCCGAGGGCCATGACGAAATGGAGCCCGCCGTCTTTGTGAAAGGCTACCTCCACTATCTCGTCGTGGCCGTGCTGCTCGGCATTCTCCTCCGCCGACTCGCCCCGGCGTTCAGGAACTACGCCTCGAGCATCAAGGTCAGCGCCCTCATCGGCCTGACCGGCGGGGTGCTGCTCGCGTGCAGCGACCCGATCTGGTGGCATCACGCGTGGGCCTGGCACTTGGTGAACCTGCTCTACTGCGTGCTCGCCTTCACCGTCGCCGGCCTGGTCCTCGGCCGCTTCGTGAAACCCGGAGCCGCACCGTCAGCCTGACCGCGCTTTCAAGCGCCAATTCCAATCCTTTCCCGCGGATCACGCGGATAGACGCGGATGACGGAGGTTTTATCCGCGGTCGTCCGTGTGATCCGCGGGAAGGAAAGGATTGTGCATCAACCAATATCCGGCGCGATTTCACAGGTTGCACGGAACCACCGGCCCTGGCTATTTTCCAAACTTCAATGGTTTACCGCGCCCCGCTCGTCCTCGCCCTGTTCAGTTTGGCCGTCATCGGCCTGTCCGCGCAGACCGGCGGCGGCACGACGGACGAGACGTCGAAGCGCTCGCGCCCGATCTCCCCGGGCGTTGCCGCCGCCCTCGCGGCGGGCATGCCGAAATACGACCCGCCCAAGCCGGTCGCACCCAAGGACGAGGAAGACCTGCCCGACATGCGCGACATCGACAAGCCGCGCAACCAGATCATCCGGCTGCCGGATTACGTCGTGCGCGAAAAGCGCCCGCCGGTCTTCCGCGAACGCGACATCAATACCACCAAGGGCCTGTCCGCGATCACCATGAAGCGCTATTTTTCCGAGACCGCCCGGGCGTTGAACCGCTACACCATCCCGCTCTTCGGCATGAGCCAGGAAGCCTACGCCAACATGCTCTATGCCGAGGATGAACGCCTCGACAACATCGCCAGCCTCAAGGCCACCGCCGCCGACCTGAAAGCCCTCGGCGGCGACGGCACCGCCATCAGCCGCGAAACCGACCGTGCTTACATCCGCACGAGCGACTACGGCTATCAGAAGCCGAAGTAAGGGGTTGGGCAGGGCCCGACCTCCAGGCGGGTCACGCTGGGCCTGCGCACGCCGATCCGCCCGTCCGGAGGCCGGGCGCTACCCAACGGCCAATAAGCGATAGGCCATAAGCCATAACCAATAATCAATACCTCCCGCATTCCTCCACCAGCTCGGCGACGCGGTGCAGGCGGCTGACCAAGCCGTCCGGCGGCACCTGGTCCGCCACGCCCAGCACATAGCGCGGTTCCGTGCGCATCACGGCAAGGACGGCGCGGGTGTGCCGCTCAAATTCCGCCTCGCTGGTGGTCGGCGAAAAATACGCGCCGGGAATTCCGCCCCAGAAAAAGGTCCGCGACTGCCCGACAAAGTCCGCCCACGCCTCGACCGGCAGGTCGCCCACCGGCGCGGGGGTCAGGCTTTCGATGAAGTCGAAACCCACCGTGCACTCCTCGCGCAGCAGGCCCCGCAGCGTGCCGTCGAGGTGCATGCAGGAGAATTTGCCCGCCGCCCGGATGCGCGCCGTCCACTTCTCCTGGTAGGGCCGCATGAATTTTTCGAACAGCACCGGGCCGACGCTCTCGGAGGAAAGGTTCTCCGGGATCATGAGCAACTCGGCCGGACCCGCCACGGCGAGCGCCGCCGCGGCATCGTGCGATCTTTCCACCACCGCCAGGGTCTCCGCGAAGAGTTCCGGCGCATCGTCCAGCATCTCCACCACCGCCATGATGCCGGCATCGAGGGCGACCAGGTGCATGAACGGGCTCTTGGGCAGGTAGGCGAGATGCAGCCCGAGGTCGCCGATCAGCGGTCCGCGGCTGGCCCCGAAGGCGTAGTCTGCCTCATAGCGCGTGTTCGCGTGCAGATGGCGGTAGGCCGACAGGTCGGCCGCGCTTTTCAGCAGGTGCTCGACCGGCCCCTCCGTGAACGACTCCGGGAGCCACGTCCACCGTTCCTGGAGCGTGCCGTGCGGGGTTTCGATCCGCCGGATCCGGTCGTGCCCCTCGTGACGCTCGGTCACGCGGCAGTTCTCAATGATGGTCCGGAAGGGAAAATACCCCTGCAGGTAAAAGCCGAGCCGCAGCTCGCGGTGCCAGTCGAGGTAGGCCGCGCTCTGCTTGAAGCCCTCCGGCCGCCGGCCGCGCCCGATTTCCGCCGTGGCCAGGTAGTCGAGATCGCCAAACCAAGGGACGCAGTCGGGCTTTTGACCGCGCAGCACAGCCAGCGCTCTTTCCCGGGGTGACATGGGGGGCATGCAGCATCCGTATCACCCCGGTGCCCAGCCGCAATCCCCGCAGCACCCGCCGCGCAGGATGAAGCCCCGCTGCAACGGCTCGTTAGG
>JBIJDP010000005.1:0-12611 GCA_044344065.1 Opitutaceae bacterium | reverse complement strand
AAGGTCGGCCTCCACGGCAAATCCTTCATTCCGCTCCTTGGCTCCTACGCCTGCGCGATCCCGGGCATCATGGCGACGCGCACGATCGAAAACGCCAAGGATCGCCTTGTCACCATTCTCGTCGCCCCGCTCATGAGCTGCTCCGCGCGGCTGCCGGTCTACCTGCTGATGATTGCCACGCTGCTCCCGGGCGAAACCGTGCCCGCCACCACGAAAGTCGGCATCATGCTCGGCATGTACGTGCTTGGCACCGCCGGGGCCTTCGGTTTTGCGTGGCTTTTCAAGCGCACCCTCCTGCAGAGCGCACCGGCGCTGATGATCCTCGAATTGCCGCCCTACCAGCCGCCGCGCTTCAAGGAAATCCTCCGCCAGATGCTCGAGCGCGGGTGGCTCTTCCTCAAGAACGCCGGCACGATCATCCTCGGCATTTCCATCGTGCTCTGGTTCCTGACCGCCTATCCCAAGCACCCTGATCCCGCCGTCACCCCGGATGTCCAGATCGCCGCCAGTTACGCCGGGCAGGCCGGACACCTGATCGAGCCGCTGATCAAGCCGCTTGGTTTCGACTGGCGCATCGGCATCGGTCTCGTCACCTCCTTCGCCGCGCGCGAGGTCTTCGTCAGTTCCATGGGCGTAATCTTTGGCGTCGAGGGTGCCGAGGATGACATGTCACCGCTGCGCGACACCCTGCGGGGCGCCACGTGGCCCGATGGTGCCGCGCTCTTCACCCCGCTCGTTTGCGTGGTGCTCATGATCTACTATGTTTTCGCCATGCAGTGCATGAGCACGATTGCCATCGTGAAACGGGAGACCAACTCCTGGCGCTGGCCGCTTTTCCAGGTCGCCTACATGACCGGCACCGCGTGGGTGGTCTGCTTCCTCGTTTACCAGGCCGGACGGATGCTCGGCTTCTGATATGTCCCCGGAAATCCAGACCATCGTCGCCCTGGCCATCGTCGCTGTCACCACGATCTGGTTGGTGCGCCGTGCCCTGCGCAAGGATCCCGCCCATGGCTGCGGCAGTAGTGGCGCCTGCGGGGCCGTCAGCCCGGAGGTCCGTAAGCTCCGCTCGCGCCCGAACCGCGCCCGCCCGCGGGCTGGCCTGCGCCATTGAAAACGCCAGTCGGCGCTTGTCGGACCGCACCCGTCCGCCTAGTCCTTGCCCACCATGGAAGTCCTCATCCGCGAAACCCCCGACATCGGCTGCGTCCTCGGCGCCATGATCATCGCCCGCGTCGTCCGCGAGAAGCCTGACGCCGTCCTCGGGCTGGCCACCGGCCGCACCCCGCTGCGCCTCTACCAGGAACTCCTCCGCCTGCACCGCGAGGAGGGCCTTGATTTCAGCCGCGTCACCACCTTCAACCTCGATGAATACGTCGGGCTCCCCGGCACGCACGACCAGTCATACCGCTGGTTCATGCGCGAGAATTTCTTCCGCCACATCAACATCGACCAGCGGCGCACCAACGTTCCCGACGGCACCGCCGCGGATCTCCACGCCGAATGCCGCGGCTATGAGCAGCGCATCATTGATGCCGGCGGCATCGACATCCAGCTCCTGGGCCTGGGCCGCAACGGCCACATCGGTTTCAACGAGCCCACCGGCTCGCTCCGCTCGCGCACTTGGATAAAGATTCTGTCGGAGCAGACCCTGCGCGACAACAGTGCGGTGTTCGGTTCCTTCGAAGCCATGCCCAAGCACGCCATCACCATGGGCATCGGCACCATTCTCGACGCCCGCCGTTGTTTGCTGCTGGCCTTCGGCCCCGCCAAGGTCCGCGCCGTCGAACACATGGTCGAGGGCCCGCTCTCCGCCATCTGCCCCGGCTCCGCCCTGCAGTTGCATCCGCGCGCGACGGTCATCCTCGACGAAAATTCCGCGGCCGGCCTGCGCTTCGCCGACCACTACCGCTGGATCGACCAGCACAAGCTCGACTGGCAGAAGCACCGGTGAGGGGAGGGGGCCGGGATCCCCGTCGTATTCGTTATCGTCAGCGTTCTCGCTTTCGGGCGGCACACGCGGAGACGCGGAGGTCGCGGAGGTCGCGGAGTAATCCCCCTAATGGAGAGAGCCGCAGTGAATGCGTGGTGTGCGTGAATCCGTGGTTTAGATGTTTAGTCTCCGCGCGCTCCGCGCCTCCGCATGAGCCCAATGGAAACGGTTCTCCGGTTTCCAATCCGGTCTGCCTTGTGGTTGGGCCGGGCCTGCATTTCCTCCCGGCCTTCACATGGAAGCCCCGCTCCTCTTTCCCTTCGCCGACTACTGGTGGTTCTACGGCCTGTTCACCCTGGGTGTACTGGTCGTGCTCGCCCTTGACCTTGGGGTCTTCCATCGCGAGGCCCATGTGGTGGGCTTCAAGGAGGCCCTCGGCTGGAGTGTGTTCTGGGTGGGCCTGGCCCTGCTGTTCGGCTGGGGACTCCACCAGTTTGCGCTGTACCGCCTGCCGCTCGACCCGCGGCTCGCGGGACTCGACCACGCCGCGCTCGCGCAGCAGACCGGCCTCGAATACCTCACCGGCTTCGTCGTCGAGAAGTCCCTCGCGGTCGACAACATCTTCGTCTTCATCGTGGTGTTCACCTATTTTGGCATCCCCGCCAAATACCAGCACCGCGTGCTCTTCTGGGGCATCCTCGGCGCCCTGCTGTTCCGCATCCTCTTTATCGCCCTCGGTTCGGTGCTCATGCAGTACGAGTGGATCGTGTGGATTTTCGGGGCCTTCCTGATCCTCACCGGCGTAAAAATTCTCTTCGCCCCGGAGAAGCCCATCGAGCCCGAGAAAAACCCGGTCATCCGGCTCCTGCGCCGGTTTGTGCGCGTAACGCCCAAACTCGAAGGCCAGGCCTTCTTCCTGCGCAAGACCGACGGTTTCGTGTACGCCACACCGCTGTTCGTGTGCCTCTTGTTTCTGGAGCTGTCCGACATCATCTTCGCGGTCGACAGCGTGCCCGCCATCTTTGCGCTGACCCGGGAGCCGCTGATTGTCTTTACCTCAAACGTCTTCGCCATCCTCGGCCTCCGCGCGATGTTCTTCCTGCTCGCCGGCGTGATGCACAAGTTCCACTACCTGAAATACGGCCTTGGCCTCGTGCTCGTGTTCGTCGGCCTCAAGATGGTCTGGCTCAACGAAGCCTTTGGCGGCAAATTCCCCATCAGCTGGTCGCTTGGCATCATCGCCGCCATCATTGGCGTCGCGGTCGCGGTCTCCCTGCTTTTCCCCGCGCGCGCGAAACCTGTCGCCTGAGCCTTTGCATTTGCCAGCCGCGCTTCCCGGGGTTTTCTGAGCACATGCCCTCACGCTTCCTTGGCGTCAGCGCGCTGCTCGCGCTGCTGACGCTGTCCCTGTCTGCGCAGGTCAAGCCCGTGGCGTTCACGGGCGCGCAGATCATTCCCATCGCCGGTGCACCCCTTGATAACGGCATCCTGCTGGTTCAGCACGGCCGGATCCTCGCGGTCGGCGACGCCGACACCGTGCGCCTGGCGGCGGATGTCCAGGTCGTCGACGTCTCCGGCAAGGTCATCATGCCCGGCCTCATTGACTCGCACAGCCACATCGGCGGCGGTTCGGGTGGCGACGGCTCCGGTCCGATCCAACCCGACACCCGGGTGCTCGATTCCTTCGACGTGCGCGATACCCGCCTCCAGAAGGCCCGTGCCGGCGGCATCACCACCGTCAACGTCATGCCCGGCTCGGGCCACCTCATCAGCGGGCAGACCCTCTATCTCAAGCTTCGCGCCGCGCGCGTCATCGACGATCTGCTCATCCCCCTCGCTGATGGCGCGCCCGCCGGTGGCCTGAAAATGGCCAACGGCACCAATTCGATTCGCGAGACCGGACCGTTTCCCGGCACCCGCGGCAAATCCGCCGCCCTCGTGCGCGAACAGTACATCAAGGCGCAGGAGTATCTCGCCAAGATCGAGCGCGCCCAGGGCGACCCGGAAAAGATGCCCGCGCGCGACCTCGGCCTTGAAATGCTCGGCCAGGTGCTGCAGGGCAAGCGCATCGCCCAGCATCACACCCACCGGCATGACGACATCCTGACCGTCCTGCGCCTGGCCAGGGAGTTTGGTTACAAGATCGCGCTGCACCATGTCAGCGACGGCTGGAAAGTCGCCCCTGAGATCGCCGCCGCCGGCGTGCCCTGCTCGATCATCGTGCTGGATTCCCCCGGCGGTAAAATCGAGGCCCGCGACGTTGATATTCGCACGGGCGCCCACCTGGAAAAAGCCGGCGTCACGGTCGGGTTCCATACTGACGACGGGGTCACCGACTCCCGCCTTTTCCTCCGCTCCGCCGCCCTCGCGGTCCGCGGCGGCATGACGCGCGACGGTGCCCTGCGCGGCGTGACTCTCGCCAATGCCAAAATCCTCGGACTCGACAGCCGCACCGGCACCCTTGAGCCCGGCAAGGACGCCGATTTCATCATCCTCTCCGGCGACCCGCTCAGCGTTTACACGCAGGTCGAGCAAACCTGGATTGAAGGCCAAAAGGTGTTCGATCTTTCCGATCCGCAGGACCGGCTTTACGCCCTCGGCGGCGTCGGCGCCGGCGATCCCAAGCGCGCCCAGCTCTGCTGCTATGGCAACGCGTGGGACCTGATCATCGCCGCCAACCAGGGGGGGGGCCAATGAGAACTCTTTCTCGTTCTCTTTCTCTCTTTGGCGCACTCGCATCACTGGCGGTCGCCGAACCACCCATGCCCGTCGCCATCCACGGCGAAACCATCCACACCATGGCCGGCGCACCCATCAAGGACGGCCTCATTCTCGTTCGCGACGGCCGCATCACCTATGTCGGCCCCGCCGCCGGCATGACCTACACCGCGGATCACCGCGTGGTCCGCGCCAAGGTCGTCACGCCCGGCCTGATCGATGCGCGCGCTACCGTTGGACTCACCGGCATCCTCAACCAGGCCCAGGATCAGGATATGCTGGAAAAGTCCGCGCCGGTGCAGCCCGAGCTACGGGCCATCGATGCCTACAACGCCCGCGATCCGCTGGTCGCCTACGTGCGCTCCTTCGGGGTGACCACGATCAACACCGGCCATGCCCCCGGGACACTGGTCTCCGGCCAGACCATGATCGTGAAGACCCAGGGCCGCACCGCCGACGAGGATGTGGTCAATCCCGCCGCGATGACCGCGGTCTCCCTTGGCAGCGCGGGCACCACGGAGCAGGCCGGCAAGTCGCCCGGCACGCGTTCGAAGGCCGTGGCCCTGCTCCGGGCCGAACTGATCAGGGCCCAGGAATATGCGGTCAAGCGCACCGCCAAGGATGAATCCAAGCGCCCCGGCCGCGATTTGAAACTCGAGGCGCTCGGGCGCGCACTCGACGGCTCCCAATCCCTGCTCATCACCGCCCACCGCCAGCAGGATATCATGTCCGCGTTGCGTCTCGCGAAGGAGTTCAATCTCAAGATCGTCCTGGACGGCTGCTCCGACGCCCAGCTCGTCCTGGCCGAGTTGAAGGCCAGCGGCTTTCCCGTCGTGCTGCATCCCACCATGCTGCGCACCTTCGGCGACATGGAAAACCTCAGCATGACCACCGCCGCCAGGCTGCATGAGGCTGGCATCCGGTTCGCCCTCCAGAGCGGCTACGAAAGCTACGTGCCCAAGACCCGGGTGGTGCTATTTGAAGCCGCCGTCGCCGCTGGCAAGGGGCTGCCCTTCGATGCCGCCCTCGCCAGCATCACCCTGGATGCCGCCCGGCTGCTCGGCCTCGCCGACCGGGTGGGCTCGCTCGCGCCCGGCAAGGATGCGGACCTCGCCCTCTACGACGGCAATCCGTTCGAATACACGACCCACTGCACGGGCGTATTGATCAACGGCCGGGAGTTTCCCGGTGAAAGCTACGAGTAGGTTGGCCGCCGGTGGATGCGGAGTGGGCGCACGCCAGCGCGCGGTCCTACGTCCGCAGCCAGTGCACCAGCGCCTCCACCAATTGCGTCGCCGCCTCGCCCAGGAACACGAAGTACAACACCCCCAGCACGAACACCACGTAGCCGGTGAGGATGAAAATCCCGTCGCGCTCCAGCAATCCGCCCGCCAGCAGCAGGATGACCCAGGCGGGAAATGAATTGGTGAACGGAATCGGCAGCGGGAGCAGCAGGGCCAGGGCCGCCAGCAGGATGACGAATGCGTGCATCTGCAGCAGTATGCCCGAGCACGTCAGCGCCGGGAGGCGCGGACGCAGGAATTTTTCCAGGAACCGGATGACGCGCGCCGCCATCGTGAACAGCTTGGAAAAAAATCCCGCCGGCAGCTCCTTGCGCTGCAGGCGCATCGGCAGCCAGGGCTTTTGTCCCAGGCTCAGCCGCATGGCGATGAAGCCGATGGCCAGGCCGAATGGGGTGGACAATCCGGGCAGCGGCAGCGGCGTGAGGAAGGGCAGGGCCAGCAGGATCAGCAGCAGCGTGTAGGCCCGGCCGCGCAGGGTATAGATGACCTCGCGCAGCGTGACCGGTTTTTCGGCAAACCTTTCCTGCAGGTCCGCCAGTTCCTCCGAAAGCCGGCGGGGCAAGGGCAGGCGCTGCGATTCAGGTGCCGCGTCGGTTGCCATAGAGTTCCAGCTGCAAGCGGTGCGCGTAACGGTAACCGCGCGTCTTGCACAATTCACCGAGCCATCCGGCTCGCGCCCGGACCGCCTCAGGCGTCACACCCTCAGGCATCAGCAGCACCTTGTGCGGCGGGATTTCCCGCTGCAGCGAAGCCAGCATGCCCTCGAGTTCCTCCACGTCCGCCGGCTGCGCGACGACAAACTTGAGTTGCCAGGCATAGGCCTCCAGCCACGCCCGCACCACCGCCGGCTGCCAGCGGAGCGCCTCGTGTTTTTTCCGCCAGGCCAGGCTGAGCCGGTCATCCGGGGCGGAGTTCAGCAATTTCGGCGACAGCGAGGCGAGGTCGCACGCGATCCCGTCCGGCAGGACGGTCGCCGCGGTCTCGATCGTTAGGTGGTAACCCAGCAATTTGAGTTCTTCCGCCAATGATCTGATTTCCGGCGCGATCATGGGCTCGCCGCCGGTCAGCACCACGTGGCGGGCGAGGGGATGGGCCTGCACCGCCGCCACCACCTGCTCGACCGTGTGGGGCTTCCCCTCGGGCTTCCACGAGGCATACGGCGTGTCGCACCAGTTGCAACGCAGGTTGCACCCGCTCGTGCGCACAAAGACCGACGGCACACCGGTGAGCTCACCCTCTCCCTGCAGCGAATGGAATATCTCGGCAATCAGCATCGAAAGAGGTTAACCACGGATATCACGGATGGAAATCCGATCCACAAACCGAATTAGCCGGCCCATCGGGTTCCATACGCCGTATCCGTGTCATCCGTGGTTAAATTGCCTTGGGCTTGGGTGGCAACGGCGCGTGAGACGCGTATTCCGTTGGGTCCTGCAAGCCCGCTGTCATGAACGCCTCGCGGCGTTCCACACAGGTGCCGCACTTGCCGCAATGCACCGCCCCGCCCCGGTAGCACGACCAGGTACGGGCAAAGTCCACGCCGAGCTGCGCCCCTTCGGCCGCAATCCGTCCCTTGGTCAGCGCAATGAACGGCCGGAGCAATTTCACCTTCGCATAGGTCCCGAGCCGCATGGCCTCGCAGATTGCCCGCATGAAATCCTCCCGGCAGTCCGGATAGATCGCGTGGTCGCCGTCGTGCGCCGCAATCACCAGGCCTTCGGCACCGACACTCTCGGCAAAGCCGCATGCAATGGAGAGCATGATGGCATTGCGGAAGGGCACCACCGTCCGCCGCATGTTCTCCGCCTCATAATGCCCCTCGGGAATTTCGCCGCCGCTCTTCAAAAGATCCGAGGCAAACAGCCGGTTCACAAAGTCCAACGTGATCACCTCGTGCCGGACCCCGAGCCGGGCCGCATGCTCCGCCGCAAACGGCAATTCCCGATGATTGTGCTTCGAACCGTAATCAAAACTGAGCACCGCCATGACCTGATGCTCCTGCCGCGCCCAGTGCAACGCCGTCACGGAGTCCATGCCCCCGGAACATAGTACGATGACTTTCATGCCCGCAGCCTGCACCAACCCGGCGCCACACGCAAAATCGTTCTCGTGCTCCGGACGGTTATTCATCACCACCAGATTTTGGCATCAGGCCGCGCCCGGTCTCCGGACGGGTGCTACCCAAATTCCCAGCACCCCATGCTCATCATCCACGACCCGCAATGCGCCGATTACGGCTCGTCCATGCAGCCGGAGCAACCCGCCCGCATCACCAAAACTGTCCCCCGCCTTCAGATCGCTCACCCGGATTGGGTCTGGCAGGTTCCCGCCCGCGCCACGGACGAGACCCTGCTGCTCGCGCACACCTCCGCCCACCTGAAGCGGCTGCTGCACCCGGCTGATTTCGATGCCGACACACCCTTCTTTCCCGGGATCGGCGATCACGCCCGCCGCGCCGTCGGCGCCGCCTGCGCGGCCGCGGATGCCGCCATGGCCGGCCAAAAAGCCTTCAGCCTCATGCGTCCGCCCGGCCACCACGCCACAGCGGACCAGGCCATGGGTTTTTGCTACCTCAACCAGATTGCCCTCGCCGCGCTCCGGGCCCAGCGCCACGGTGCGGCGCGGGTCGCGGTCTGGGATTTCGACGCCCACCACGGCAACGGCACCGAGGCCATCCTCCACGGCCGTCCCGATCTGCTTTTCACCTCGGTCCACCAGTTGCCCGGCTACCCCGGGACCGGCACCAACTCCTTCGCCAACTGCCGGAACTGGCCGGTCCCACCCGATGCCCCGCGTGTCGCACACATGGCCGCTCTCGCCGAGTCCTGGCAGGCCGTGCTCAATTTCCAGCCCGACCTTATCCTCGTCTCGGCTGGTTTTGACGCCTATGCGGCCGACCCCATCACGAGCATGACCCTTGAGACCGAGGACTTTGCCACTTTGGGCTTATGGCTCCGGGAGGCCGGCCGCCCGGCTGCCGCCATCTTGGAAGGCGGCTACAGCCCCGACCTGCCCCGGTTGATCGATGCCTTCCTGACCGCTTGGGAGGGCTAACCTGCCGGCGTAGGCCAGCGTGCTGGCCTACCTCACCCCCCGGTCGGCCAACTTCGATCCCCCGCTCTGCGGTAATAATTGGGCGTTGAACGTTCGGCGTTCAGCGTTGAGCGTTCAGCCCATCGCGCTTGTCGCGACCGCCTGATGATTTCCCGCTTCCTTCCCTTGCGCCTGAGACGCCTGCTTGGCGTCAAGACCGTCGCGCGCCTGCCCGCCTATCAGCTCATCGATCAGCCCGGCCAGCTCGCCCTGCTGCTTGCCGCCTTGGATCGCGTGGAAGAGGTCTCCCTCGATACCGAGGCGGACAACATGTTCCACTACAAGACCCGCCTCTGCCTCCTCCAGTTCCTGGTGGACGGCGAGGTCTTCCTCGTCGACGCCCTCGCCGGTCTGTCCCTCGACGGACTCTGGCAGCGGCTGGCCAAGAAGCACATTGTCATGCACGGCAGCGATTTCGACCTGCGCCTGCTGCACGACCTCTGCCGTTTCCGCCCCAAGAGCATCTTTGACACCATGCTCGCCGCGCAGCTCCTGAACCGTCCGCGCGTCGGCCTGGCTTCGCTGCTCGAGGACCACTTCGGGGTGAAACTTTCCAAGGAGTCGCAAAAAGCCAACTGGTCGCGCCGACCGCTCACCCAGAAGATGCTCGATTACGCCGCGCTCGATGTCTGGCACCTGCCGGCCCTGCGCGACCTGCTCATGCGCGAACTCGTCCGGCTGCGCCGGGTGGAATGGCTCGAGCAGCAGTGCCTGGCCCAGATCGAGGCCGGTCTGACCGGTTTCGCCGCACCCGACGAGAACGACTGGCGCATCGGCCAGAGCGAACGCCTCCGCGGCCCGGGTCTGGGCGTGCTGCACGCGGTCTGGCACTGGCGTGAGGATCAGGCCAAACGCCTCGACACCCCGCCCTTCAAGGTCTGCGGCAACAAGCTGCTCCTGCAAATCTCCGAGGCCGCCGAGGCCGGTGAGACCGAAGCCGCCATTCTCGCCAAGGTGCACCTGGGCAAACGCCACACCCGGTTGTTTCCCTCGCTCGAGGCTGCCGTGCGCGCCGGTATCGCCCGCGATCCGCACACACTTCCCCGCCGCCGCGGCCGGGACCGCAATCATGCCGCGCTTACCAACGCGGAGGTAGCCCTCCAGGACCGCATCCGGGCCGATCGCGACAAACTCGCCGCCAAGCTCTCGATCGAGCCCACCCTTATTGCCACCCGCTCCCAGCTCGCCCAGATTGCTCGCCAACCCCGGCAGATCGATGACATCCTGCTCCCATGGCAGGCCGGCCTGCTGCGAAACATCCCTTCGCTCAAGCAGGGCTGAGCGCGGGCCGCCCCGATGGCCGACTCCGCCAATATCGCGCGCCACCTGCCGCTCATGGCGGCCCGCCAGCCGGACCATCCGGCCCTGAAAATTCCCCGCGGCCGCACCGCCGACGGCCGGATCGATTACCTCACCCTCACCTTTGCCGAACTGGACCGCGAGGTGGACACCTGGTGCGCCCGGTTCGCCGCCGCCGGCATGCGCCCGGGTGATCGCACCCTGCTGATGGTGAAACAGGGGCTGCCGCTCATCGCTGCCGCATTCGCCCTCTTCAAGTTCGGGGCCGTGCCCATCGTCATCGATCCCGGCATGGGCCTGCGCAATTTTCTGCAATGCGTCCGCCGCTCGCGGCCCCGCGTCCTCGTGGGCATCGGGCTGGCGCAAATAATCAGCCGCGTCTTCCTCTCCACGTTCAAAAGCGTTTCAACCCGTGTATGGGTCAGCAGTTCGCCCACGGCCCGGGTGGATCGGACCCTCGCCAATCGTAAATCCGAAATCGTAAATTCCTCGGCCACCGATCTCGCCGCGATTCTCTTCACCTCCGGATCCACCGGCACCCCGAAGGGCGTCTGCTACGAGCATGGCATGTTTGAGGCGCAGGTCCGCCTGATCCGCGAAACCTACGGCATTCAACCGGGCGAGGTGGACCTGCCCATGCTTCCGATCTTCGCCCTGTTCAATCCCGCCTTCGGCATGACCACCGTGGTGCCGGAAATCGATCCCCGCCGACCCGCCGCCGTTGACCCCGCCAAAATCGTGCAGGCCATCCAGCAGGAAGGCGTCACCAACTCCTTCGGCTCGCCCACGCTCTGGCGGAAGATCCAGCTCCACTGCATCGCTCAAAACCTGGCCTTGCCCTCGCTCCGCCGCGTGCTGTGCGCCGGCGCCCCGGTGCCCGCCCCCCTCTGGGCCAATCCCTCCCGCTGGCTCCCCCACGGCACCCTGCACAGTCCCTATGGCGCCACCGAGGCGCTGCCGGTCTGCTCCGTCTCGGCCGGTGAAATTAACCCCGACTCGGTCCGCGGCGCCTGCGTCGGCCGCCCCTTGCCCGGTCTCGCCGTGAAGGTCATCGCCCTGAACACCGAGGACTCCGTGCTGCATGAACTTCCCCCGGGTGAAACCGGCGAAATCATTGTCAGCGGTCCGGTGGTCACCAAATCGTACGATGCCCGGCCGCTGGCCACGGCCGCCGCCAAGATTACCGATGGCGACACGCTCTGGCATCGCATGGGCGACTGCGGCTATCTCGACGCCGCCGGCCGGCTCTGGTTCTGCGGGCGGAAGGTCGAATGCGTCACCACGGCTACCGGTCCGCTCTTCACCGAGCCCTGCGAGCAGGTGTTCCGCCGTCATGCCCGCGCCACCCGTTGCGCCCTCATCGGTCTCGGCACCGTGGGCAATCAACAGCCGGCATTGGTTGTTGAAACAGGAATTGGCGACAGGCATGAGGCCCACACCCTGGCCGGCGAACTCCGGGCGCTGGCCCGGGCCCACCCCCACACCGCGGGCATCAACCTCTTTTTCTTTCACCCGAAATTTCCCGTGGACGTGCGCCACAATGCCAAGATTCACCGCCTGACGCTCGCCCGCTGGACCGCCACCGCCACGGGTTTCAAGGGGGAGTCCGAAACATGAGCACCCTCGTCACCGGTGGCACCGGATTTCTGGGCCGGCACATGGTCGAGCGACTTCTGGCGCAGGGTCGCGCCGTCACCGTACTGGGCCGCACCCCCGCGCCCGATCTGGTTGACCGCGGCGTGAAATTCCTCCGCATCTCACTCGACGACCCCGCGGCCGTCGCGGCCGCCTGCGCGGGGGTCACCACGGTTTTTCACACCGCCGCCCGCGTCGGGGTCTGGGGCCGCTACGATGATTTCTTCCGCACCAACGTCCTCGGCACGCGCGCCCTGCTCGCCGGTTGCCGGCGTCACGGTGTGCGCACCTTCGTCCACACCAGCACGCCGAGCGTGGTTTACAACGGCCGCGATCTCGCCGGCGCCAACGAGTCCCTGCCGCTCACCACCGCCTGTCCCAGCCCTTATCCCCTCACCAAGGCCATCGCCGAGCGCGAGGTCCTTGCGGCCAACTCGCCGGAGCTCCGCACCATCGCCCTTCGTCCCCATCTCATCTGGGGCGTCGGCGACCCGCATCTCGTCCCGCGGGTGCTCGCCCGCGCCCGCGCCGGCCGCCTGCGCATCGTCGGTTCCGGCCGCAACCGCGTGGACATGGTCCACATTGAAAACGCCGTGGACGCCCACCTCCTCGCCGAGCAAGCCCTCGAG
>JBIJDP010000389.1:0-3647 GCA_044344065.1 Opitutaceae bacterium | reverse complement strand
GAGAACGAGAACGAGAACGAGAACGAGAACGAGAACGAGAACGAGAACGAGAACGAGAACGAGAACGAGAACGAGAACGAGAACGAGAACGAGAACGAGGAAGGGACCATTCGCGCCGTTGGAAACAAATTGAACCCCGCCCCCGGCTGGCACTGACTGGATGCTGCTCCCATGAACATCCGCAAGGCCCTGATCACCGCGGCCAATCCCCAACAGCGCCAGCTGCCATTGCAAATCCTGATCGGCTCGCAGGGCGAACCCAAGTCCGCCCTGCAGCTCCTGCTGGAGGAGGCCGCCGGCGCCGGCATCGAGGAGTTCTGCGTCGTGGTCTGCCCGGGTGACGAGCCGGCTTACGCCGAGGCCTGCGGACCCCTGCGCACGCGGGTGCGCTTTGCCGAACAGACCGAGCCGCGTGGCTATGGCCACGCGGTGCTCAGCGGCCGCGAGTTCTGCGGCGATACCCCGTTCCTCCATCTGGTGGGCGATCATATCCCGGTCGCCACCGGCGAGGTCAGTTGCGCCCGCCAGCTGATCGACATCGCCGTGGCCCAGAACACCCCGGTGTCCGCCGTCCAGCCCACCCGGGAAAACCTGCTCACCTCCTTCGGCGCGGTCGGCGGCAAACTGGTCGGCGGTGATCTCCCGCTCTACCAGGTCGAGGCGGTCCTGGAGAAACCCACGCCCACCGTCGCGGAACAGGAGTTGCTCGTGCCCGGCCTGCGGGCGGGATTTTTCCTGTGCTTCTTCGGCATGCATGTGCTCGATGCCGAGATTTTCAGCCTGCTCGATCGGCAGCTGGCCGAGGCCCCCGGCCGCCGGCTGAGCCTCTCCCCCGCCCTGCACGCCCTCGCCGCCCGGCGGCGCTACCTGGCCTTCGCCGTGGCCGGCCAGCGTTACGACATCGGCGCCCCCTACGGCCTGCTGTTTGCCCAGCTCGCGCTGGCCCTCTCCGGCCGGGACCGCGATCCGGTGCTGACGCAGCTGGTCGAATTGCTCGCTCAACGCCCGCGCTGAGCCATGGCCGCCCATCTCACCGACATCATCGGTGGCACCGATCCGGCGCTGCGCGACCTCGCCGTGGAACAATGGTGCGCCGGCCAATCGCTCGCCGCCCTGCAGGCCGCCGCCGCCGAACTGGACGCCTACCGGAAGTCCGAAACCAACCTCTACCACCGCGTCCGCGCCCTGTTCTTCCTCAGCGCCCTGCACCGCTACCACCTGCCGGCCTGCGCCGACCTGCCCCGCTCCGGCCTGATCCCGCACCTGGGCCACACCCATCTGCTGGAACGCCGCTTCGAGGAGGCCATCGCCGTCTTCCAGCACGCCGCCGCCACCGCGGGCCCGAGCGAAACGCTCTCGAGCGCCCTCGCCGCCGCCTACCACGCCCTCGCCTTCCAGACCCTGGCCGACCAGGTCCGCCGCACGGTTCGGTCCACGCGCGGCAACGCCTGGATGTTCCGGCTCGGCCACCCGCTCGACCAGCCGTTGCGCGTCCGGCCCGAACTGCTCGAGCGGCCCGACCCCGCCGCCCCCTTCCCGCTGCTCCGCGAGACCACGCCGGTGCGCATGGACCTCACGCACTGCGGCTGGAGCGACATCTTCTTCCTCGGCATGGATTTTCCCGAGGGCGCCCGCGTGCTTAACGTCTCCATCGACCTCGGCGTGCACGGCCGCGACGCCGCCCCGCAGCCTCCGGTCGAGGCCTATTTCCGCGTCATTGACGAACCCGTCATCCGGCTCGCCAGCGTCGATCTCGGCGCGGAGGCCCGCCTCGGGGCCATCGACGAGGTGTTTGATTTCGGCCGCGACTACCTCGGCCTGCTCAAGGCCGCCGTGATCGCCGCAGGCCTCGTGCCGCCGGGCATCGAACGCTCCGGCACCAGCCTCGCCGACCTCCTCGGGCGCATCTTCGGACCCGGCCGCGGCTTCGAGCTCGTCAGCAACGTCAACCGCATCCCCAAGGGCTCCCGTCTCGCCGTCTCCACCAACCTCCTCGGCGCGCTCATCGCGGTCTGCATGCGCGCCACCCGCCAGATCACCTCGCTCACGGGTCCGCTGCAGGAGGGCGAGCGCCGCATCGTCGCCGCCCGCGCCATCCTCGGCGAATGGCTCGGCGGCTCCGGCGGCGGCTGGCAGGACTCCGGCGGCCTCTGGCCCGGCCTCAAGCTCATCGAGGGCGTGGCCGCGCGGCCCGGCGACGCCGAGCACGGCATCAGCCGTGGCTGCCTGCTGCCCCGGCACACCCTGCTCGGACCTGACCGTGTGCCGCCCGCCGCCCGCGCCCGGCTGCAGGAATCACTCGTCCTCGTCCACGGCGGCATGGCCCAGAACGTCGGCCCCATTCTCGAAATGGTGACGGAAAAATACCTCCTGCGCGGGGCCGCCGAATGGGCCGCCCGGCAGCGCGCCAACGCCACCCTCGACCGGATCCTCGACCTGCTGAGCCGCGGTGACATCCGCGCCCTTGGCCGCGCCCTCACGGAAAATTTCACGGGCCCGCTGCAAACCATCATCCCCTGGGTCACCAATCTCTACACCGAGCGCCTGATCGCCGGGGCCCGGCGCGACTTCGGCGACGACTTCTGGGGCTTCTGGATGCTGGGCGGGATGTCGGGCGGCGGCATGGGCTTCATCTTCGCCCCCGAACGCCGCGCCGCCGCCCAGACCCGCCTGCAGGAAATCATGCTCGAGGCCAAGCGCGAACTGCAGTCCGCCCTGCCCTTCGCAATGGACCCGGTCGTCTACGATTTTGCCGTCAACGAGACGGGCACGAACGCCACGCTGCTCACCGGGGCCGCCGCGCTCCTGCCGGTCGGCTACTACCGGCAGTCCATCCCGGGCCTCCTCCGGCGCGAGGCCCGCGACCTCTCCGGCCGCGAGCGGGGCGACCTCCAGCAGTTCACCCGTGCCGCCCAAACCCGGCCCGCGTTCACCGCCGCCCTGCCGTCCCTGCTCGAGCGGATGCTGCCGGCCGCGGCGCACAGCCACGACCACACCCGCCAGCTCGATTCGCTCCTGGCGGCCAATGGCTTTGACCGCACCCAGCATGAGCAGATCCGCAGCGACCTGCGCGCCGGCCGCATCGGCCTGGCCAGCAACCGGCTGCCGACCACGACGCGCATCGAGGACGTCCGCGCGGAGGATTTTACCCGGCTCACCGGGGACCAGGCGGAATTCCGCCGCGACGGCGAGGCCGCCCTGCGCCACGGGGAGGTGGCCGTGGTCACCTACGCCGCGGGCGTCGGCAGCCGCTGGACCCAGGGCGCCGGCGTGGTGAAGGGGCTGCATCCCTTCGCCGCCTTCGCCGGCCGCCACCGCAACTTCATCGAGGTCCACCTCGCCAAGTCGCGGCAGGCCGCGCGGACCGCGGGCGCGACGATTCCCCACCTCTTCACCACCAGCTACCTCACGCACGAGCCCATTGAGCGGTTCCTGCGCCCGCTGGTCGGTGCGCGCTGGGACAAGGACGTCTGGCTCTCCCCCGGCCGCTCCATCGGCCTGCGCCTCGTGCCCGCCGTGCGCGACCTGCATTTTGCCTGGCAGGAAACCGCCCAGCAGCGCCTTGACGAGCAAAAGGAAAAGGTGCGCGAAAGCGTGCGCGCCGCCCTCACCGGCTGGGCCCGCGACCGCGGCGAGGCCGCCGACTA
>JBIJDP010000390.1:0-3647 GCA_044344065.1 Opitutaceae bacterium | reverse complement strand
GTCACGGAGCGCACCGCCAAGCTCGAGGAGGCCATGACCGCGGCCAAGGAGGCCAACAAGGCCAAGAGCGCCTTCCTCGCGAAGATGAGCCATGAGCTGCGCACCCCGATGAATGCCATCATCGGCTATTCCGAAATCCTGCTCGAGGATGCGGAGGATGACGGCGATGAGTCCACGGCCGCCGACCTGCGCAAGATCCTCAGCGCCGCGCGCCACCTTCTCGGGCTGATCAACGATGTGCTCGACCTGTCGAAGATCGAGGCGGGGCGCATGGACCTCTACATCGAGCAGTTCGATCCCGCGACCATCATCGGCGAGGTCGCCTCCACGATCCAGCCGCTGATGGACAAGAACCACAACCGGCTGGCCCTGGAAACCGGCGAGAACCTCGGCAGCATGAATGCGGACATGACGAAGCTCCGCCAGATCCTCTTCAACCTGCTCAGCAACGCCGCGAAATTCACCACGAACGGCACGATCACCCTGAGCGCCCACCGCCTCAAGCGCGACCGGGACTGGCTCGAATTCAAGGTCAGTGACACCGGCATCGGCATGACGCCGGAGCAGCTCGGCAAGCTGTTCGAGGCCTTTACCCAGGCCGAGGCTTCGACGGCGGCCAAGTACGGCGGCACCGGACTCGGCCTCGCCATCTCCCGGCAGTTTGCGCGCCTGATGGGCGGTGATGTCACGGTGACCAGCGTCGCCGGCCAGGGCACCACCTTCAGCGTCATGATCCCCGCCGTGGTGGAGGCCAACAAGGGCAAGCAGGCCGCGGTCGCGGCGAAACCGGCCGCACCCGTCGCGGCCGCCGCACCCATCGCGAATCCGGCCGCCAAGCCCCAGCAGGGTCGCGTGCTCATCATCGATGACGACGCGACGGTGCACGACTCCCTGGCTTTGCTGCTCGGCAGTGCCGGCTATGCCGTGACCGCTACCAGGGATGGACGTGAAGGCTTGGCGCTCGCCCAGGCGCAGCCGCCGGATGTGATTATCCTCGATATGCTGCTGCCCTCGATTGAGGGCGAGAGCATCCTCAACCGGATGAAGGCCGTCCCCGAGCTCGAGCACATTCCCATCATTCTGGTGACCTTGTCTGAAAAGGAAGGCCTGGGGCTCACGCTCAGCGCCTCCGATTACGTCACCAAGCCGATCGAGGCCCACCGTCTCCTCAGCATCCTGACCTCCTGCCGTCCCGGTCAGTTGAAAACGCCGATCATGGTCGTGGAGGATGACGCCCCGACCCGGGAGGTGATCGTCCGGCTGCTCACGCGCGAAAACTGGCCCGTGGTGCAGGCCGAGAACGGCCGCCAGGCGATTGAAATCATGCAGGCCGCCCCGCCGTCACTGGTGCTCCTCGACCTACTCATGCCCGAGCTGGACGGGTTCGGCGTCCTGCGGGCGATGCGGGTCAATCCCGACTGGCGCGATATTCCCGTGGTCGTGCTCACCTCCATCGATCTCACCAATGAAATCCGCAACCTGCTCCAGCAGCAGGCCAACCGCGTCTTTCAAAAGGGCACCTATTCCAAGGAAGAGCTGCTACGCGAAGTGCGCACGTCCGTTGACGAATTCATCAAACGGCGCAGCGTCAGCGGCGTGCCTTTCCCGCTGCCAAAGCCAAATTCGGCGGCCCCGTCCGCCAACCCTAAACCATAATTCACCATGCCTAAAATTCTCCTGGTCGAGGACAATGAAATGAATCGCGATATGCTCAGTCGCCGCCTCCAGAAGCGCGGGTACACCGTGCTGATCGCCGTGGACGGACAGCCCGGCGTGGATCTGGCCAGGACAGAGAAGCCCGATCTCATCCTCATGGACATGAGCCTGCCCGGGATGAGCGGCTGGGATGCCAGCCGGGCGCTCAAGGCCGATCCGGCCACGGTCTCGATTCCTATCATCGCCCTGACCGCCCACGCCATGGCCGAGGACCGGGCCAAGGCCCTGGCCGCCGGCTGCGATGAATTTGAAACCAAGCCGGTCGACCTCAACGCCCTCCTCGCCAAGATCGAGGCCCTGCTGCCCAAGCCCGCGGTATGAGTTCCGGCTCTGCAACTCCCTACGGCTCCGGCTCCGCGACGCCCTATGGCTCGGGTGGCAGCACGCCCGAGAGCGAGGCGCTGATGCACCTGCGGCACGAGCTGCGTACACCCCTCAACCAGATCCTCGGTTACACCGAAATGCTGCTCGAGATCGTGGTCGAGCACGGCCAGCACCAGAAGCTGATCGCCGAACTTGGCAAGTTGCGCAGCACTGGCGATGAGATCAACACGCTCCTCGGCTACAGCCTGGTCCATTGGAAAATCGAATCCGGCCAGATCGACCTCGCCGACTACCGGCTGCGTTCCCTCGCCCTGCTCGACCGGCTCTGTGCGCACCGCGATCGCGCCGAAATGGCCGCCGCCGATCACCAACTCGATGACGTCATTGCCGACCTGAAAAAAATCGGCCAGGCCGCCGGCAATCTCCGCCGGTTGCTGGACCATGATTTCTTCGTGAAGCCCGGGACGGCGGCGCCCGCGGCCCCGGCGGAAAAACCCGCCCGCGTGGATAACACCCGGCATCCGTTCGCGGAGCCCGGCTCGGCCCTGTTCAATTGCCGTCTGCTCGTCGTGGACGACCAGGAGATGAACCGCGAGATGCTCCTGCGCCGCCTGTTCCGGATGGGCTACAACGCGACCGCCGCGGAGGACGGCAAGGCCGCCCTCGAGCTGATGGTGCGAGAGCAGTTCGACCTCGTGCTCCTCGACATCGTGATGCCCGTCATGGACGGCTACGAGATGCTCAGCCGCATCAAGGCGGACAACCGCCTGCGGCACATCCCGGTGATCATGCTCACCGCCGTGGACGACCCCGCCAGCACCGTGCGCTGCATCGAGAATGGCGCCGAGGACTACGTGCCCAAGCCCTTCAATCCCGTCATCCTGCGCGCCCGCATCAATGCCTCGCTGGAAAAGAAGCGCCTGCGCGACATGGAACGCGCCTACATGGCGGAGATCCAGACCGAGAAGGCCAAGTCGGAGCACCTCCTGCTCAACATTCTCCCGAAGGCGGTCAGCGAGCGGCTCAAGGGCGGTGAAAAGACCATCGTCAACGACTTCGCGAACGCCACCGTGCTTTTCGCGGATATTGTCGGCTTCACCCGGATCGCCGCCGAGAACCCCGCGGTCGACACCGTCAACCTGCTCAACGAGATTTTTTCCGCCTTCGACCAGCTGCTCGACAAGACCGGCGTCGAGAAGATCAAGACCATCGGCGACGCCTACATGGTGGTCGCCGGCGTGCCGGTGCCGCAATCCGACCACGCCCTGCGGGCCGCCCACATGGCCCTGGGCATCCTCCAGACCGTGCAGGACTTCAATGTGCGGCACGGCTTCAACTGGAGCGTGCGCATCGGCATGCACAGCGGTCCGCTCGTCGCCGGCATCATCGGGTCCAAGAAGTTCGCCTACGACCTCTGGGGTGACACGGTCAATGTCGCCAGCCGGCTTGAGTCCCAGGGGGAACCGGGCGTGATCCAGATTTCCTCCGCCACCGCCGACCTGCTGCGGCCCTATTGCGAGCTCATCGCCCGGGGCCAGCTGGATCTCAAGAACCGGGGCCGCATCTCGACCTTCCAGCTGCTGCGCCTGCGTTGAATCGCCGGTGCT
>JBIJDP010000387.1:0-3653 GCA_044344065.1 Opitutaceae bacterium | reverse complement strand
GGTCGTGATCATCGCCCTGGCGATTGACCGGCTGGTGATGTAGTCCGGGGCGGAGCTGGGAGCGCAACCGCCCTCGGTTGCAAATAAGCACAGCCGGAAAAGGCCAAGAACGAGAACGATTACGAGAAAGAGAACGACCGGATCGGACACGTTCTCTTACTCTTTCTCGTTCTCGCTGCCTGGATGACTTCGTGGGATTGCGACCGAGGGCGGTCGCGCTCCCGGGCGACGGTCAGTTCACGCCCGCCCGGGCCAGCGTCCGCGGAAACAGAATGTTGTTCTCCTTGTGCACGTGCCGGTGCAGGTCGGACTCGAAATCGGCCAGCCCGGCCAGCAGCGCACGGTGCGTGTTGCAGCTCTCCGCGTCGGGGGTGAAGCCGTTGGTGAGTTCGCGCAGACGCGCGACCGCATGGCCGGCCGACTCGTGCTCCGCCTCCATCACGCCGATGGGATTGGCGATGGACCCGCAGTGGAAACTGCCGTCCGCCGCGCCCACCTCGATCTGGCGCACGATGGGGAAAAGGATCAGCTCCTCCTTGCGCATGTGGCTGAACATCTCCTCCGCCAGCGCGATGACCGTCCGGTGGACCTCCGCGAGCCGCGCATCGCGCCAGCCGTGCTTGCCGGCCACGCGTCCGGCCATCTCGACCAGCCGCGGCAGCTCCGCCTTCACGTAGACGTGGTGGGTCTGCTCGATGTGGTCGGCCAGTTGCGCCAGGGTCATGCATGCGGTGTCGGCCTCGACGGGGGCGGATTTCTCCGCCTCGGCCGCCGTGAGCATCTCGACGACCGTCTGGGGATCGAGTCCCTTGCGGGCGCAGGCGGCGGTCAGGGTCTGCTGGCCTCCGCGGCAGTAATCCAGGCCCAGGCGCTCGAAAACGCGGGCCAGGGCGGGGCGGGCGACGACGATGTCGCCGAGCTTGGTTTCAGGAGTGAAGGATGGGGCGGTGGCGGTGTTCATGGTGTGGAAAACAACCGCAAGGTGCCACGATCCCGCTCCCGCGGCATTGACTTGGATCAAGTAATGAACGCGGAAGCGGACCGGAGCCGATCGTTGCCCCGCGAAGGACACGCAGAGATTGGTTATCGGGTAGGGCCCGGCCTCTGGACGGGCCGGTATGGGTAAGCGTACGCCGAACCGCCCGTCCGGAGGCCGGGCGCTACCTTTGCTCCGCGGTTCGTTTCCATCTACCGGGCTGCAATCTGTTTTCCACGGCATTTTAGTCGCGACTCCGGCAAACCGGCGCTGCTAACTTGCCGTCGATGCCGACGTCACCCCGTACCGCCGACTTCAAGCTTACCGGGCTCATCGGTACGCTGCGCTGCTGCCAGCTGTTCTCCGGTCTCTCGGCGGAAGACCTGACGGTGATCGCGGGCTTTGTGGTCACGCAGAAGCTCGCGAAGGACGACTACCTTTTCCACGAGGGCGAGCCGTCCCGCGGCTGCTATCTCGTGCAGAGCGGCGCCATCAACGTCCACCGCGTGAGCGCGGCCGGCAAGGAGCAGGTCATCCACGTCTTCCGGATCGGCGAATCCTTCGCCGAGGCCTCGCTGGCCTCGCCCACCGGCTATCCCGCCAACGCCCGGGCGGTCGAGCCCAGCACGGTGCTCATCATTCCCAAGGCGCCCATTCTCGAGCTCATCGGCCGCCGGCCCGACCTCGCCCTGCGCATGCTCGGCTCGATGAGCAGCCACCTGCGCGTGCTCGTGGGCATGCTCGACGACCTCACGCTGAAGGACGTCGAGACGCGCCTGCTCAACTGGCTGGTGAAACACAGCGGCCCCGCCCCGGGCGGCGCCATCCACCTCGGTGGGACCAAGCGCGTACTGGCCGCCGAACTGGGCACCAGCAGCGAAACCCTCTCCCGCACCCTTGGCCGGCTGCGCGACCAGAAACTGATCTCGGTCTCGGGCAAGGAATTCACCGTCCGCAACCTCGCCACCCTGCAGGCCATGCTCCGCCACAACCTCGGCGAGCACTGAGGAAAGTGTGGCCAAAGGTGGCTCACGCGGAGGCGCGTAGCACGCGGAGGTTTGAAATCACTTGGAGCGGATTTAAAAATACTGAGGCCGTCTCCGCCGTTGCAGCCGCTCTAGCTTCACTGATGAGCACTGATGGGATTGGAATTCCGCCCATTTCAGTGAAAAATTGTCCATCAGCGGATTCCATCCTCCGCGCCCTTCGCGTGAGCCAGATCCCGCTCGCCCTCAATTCGCGGCCATTGCACGCTGGCGGTTTCATGTCCGCCACTCCCACTGTAACTCCCTCCCTTGCCGCCGCCTGGCAGGCCGGCTGCCGTGGAGCGAAAGCCAATCTCAAGCCGGGGCTCCTCCTGCAGGCCGGTGCACTGGCCCTGGTGCTGGCTTATTACTGGCATCCGCCCACCCGTGAGGCGCTGGGCCGGCTCTCGGCCTGGCGCGTGGAGGCCGGACTCACCTTCAGCATCATCTCCACCTCGATCTTCGGCGGGCTGCTGCCGGTGCTCCTGTTCTGGTCGCGTGCCGCCACGCGCTCCCGCTACAGCCTGGGCCAGGGTCTCGCGCTGATCGCCTTCTGGGGCTACAAGGGCATCGAGGTGGATCTCTGGTACCGGTTCATGGCGTTCTGTTTTGGCGAGGGCGTCGATGTGCGGACGATCCTCATCAAGTCGTTGCTGGACCAATTCGGCTACTGCCCGTTCTTCGCCGTGCCGGTCACGGTCCTGGCCTATGAGTGGATCGAGTCGCGCTTCAACCACCGGGCCGTGATTGCCGACCTGCGCGCGGGCGGCTGGTACTGGCGGCGCGGCCTGACCGTGCTGGTTTCCAGCACCGTCATGTGGATGCCCGCCGTGGTCATCATCTACTCCCTGCCCACACCCCTGCAGCTGCCGCTGCAGAACCTGGTGCTCTGTTTTTATACGCTGCTGGTTTCTCACCTGCTCGAACGTCATAAGTAGGGCGCGCGGGTGCCAGGTCTTGGGCTCTGTGTTGTGCTTGTACCTAAAACCTCAACTTAACACCTCACACCCTGCCTCCGGCACCGGAGGCGGCATGCCTTTAGTCCTTTCGGCTCATGACGCGGACGCAGCCGACCGGTACAGTCTGCCCCCTATGTCCGTCGGCTCCCTGCATCCGCGTCCGCCTGTGCTGACTTTGATCGGCAACACTCCGCTGTTGTCGCTGCGCTTTGCCGCGGAGGAACGCACGCTCCACGTCAAGGCGGAGTTCCTCAACCCCAGCGGCTCGGTGAAGGACCGCCTCGCCCTCTGCATCATCGAGGACGCCGAGCGCCGCGGCGTGCTGCGGCCCGATTCGGTCATCCTCGAATGCACCAGCGGCAACACCGGCATCGCCCTCGCCATGGTCGGCGCCGCCAAGGGCTACAGGGTGAAGATCCTCATGAGCGACACGGCGAGCGTCGAACGCCGCTACCTCATCGAGCAGTTCGGCGGCGAGGTGCAGCTCTTCAAGGCCACCACCGGCTACGGCACCGGCATCGCCCTGTCCAAGGAAATGGCGGCGCAGGACGGCCGCTACTTCCTGCCGTGCCAGTTTGAGAACCCCCTCAACGCCCTCGACCACGAGGAGCACACCGGCCGCGAAATCCTCGCCCAGCTCCCCGGCCCCATCGCCGCCTTCGTGTCCGGCTACGGCACCGGCGGCACCATCAC
>JBIJDP010000386.1:0-3659 GCA_044344065.1 Opitutaceae bacterium | reverse complement strand
GTCGCCGCCGCCGACGCGGTCGAGGATCTCGAGCTCCGGATATTTGCGGCTCTCGTGGAATTTGCCGTCGTGCCAGAGGATGGCGCTCCAGTCGTTCTTCGTCGCGGTGATGACGCGGCGGAGGGTGGTTGCGGCAACCTTGAAGTTGGGAAATTCCTTCACGGCCGTCTCGATCATGGCCTTGAAGGCGTCGATCTCGATCGCGCTGAGGTTGTGGTCGACCCCCTTGACCTCGAAGCCGAGCGAGGCGGTGAAGTCCTCCTCGTTGCCGATCATGACGTCGACGTTCTTCGCGATCTCGCGGTTGACCTCCTGGGCCTTCTTGAGGCCGCCGATGGTTTTCCAGAGCGAGGGGCGGTAATTGAGGTCGTAGGAAACGATGGTGCCGTGCCTCTTCGCGGCCTTGACGGCCTCGACGGTGAGGGCGGCGGTGGTCTCGGACAGCGCGGCGAAGATGCCGCCGGTGTGGAACCAGCGGGCGCCGAGCTGGCCGAAGATATGGTCCCAGTCGACGTCGCCGGGCTTGAGCTGCGAGGCGGCGGTGTTGCCGCGGTCGGGGTTGCCGACGGCGCCGCGCACGCCGAAGCCGCGCTCGGTGAAGTTGAGGCCGTTGCGGACGGTGCGGCCGATGCCGTCGTCCTCGCGCCACTTGATGAAGTCGGTGGCGACGCCGCCCTGCATGATGAAGTCCTCGACGAGGTGGCCGACCTCGTTGTCAACGAAGGCGGTGACGACGGCGGTCTTGTAGCCGAAGCACTTTCTCAGGCCGCGCGACGTGTTGTATTCGCCGCCGCCCTCCCAGACCTTGAATTCGCGGGCGGTGCGAATGCGGCCCTCGCCGGGATCGAGGCGAAGCATGACTTCGCCGAGGGAAATCTGGTCAAATGCGCAGGATTTGGCGGGTTTGATTTGGAGGCTCATGGTGTTACGGGGAAAATGAACTTCTAATATGGAAAGCTGGAAATCAGGAATCGAAATTTAGAGGAGGACTTTATTCCTGAGTTCCACATTGGAATTACTCGGCGACCTTGAAGTCGGACAGCTTCCAGCGCGCCTGGCGGCATTCGGCGACGACCTCGTTGAAGGCCTCGATCTCGGCGGCGGAGAACAGCAGGCCGCCGTTGCGGGCGCTGCGGGCCGCCGCCTCGGCCTCGAGCTGGCCGGGAAGCATGCAGCCCTCGTTGCCGTGGCCGAGAATGTCGCCGATGACAGCCTTGACGTTTTCAGCCTGGTTGCGGCCCTTCGCAAACGCGCCTGCGTTCATGGCGTCGGGATGCCAGACCTGGAAGAAGAAGGCGCAGGTGTGCTTTTCCTCCGGCTCCCGGTCCCAGCGGTTGCGCAGGGTCGGGAGCGAGCCGCCGATGAACGCGGCGATCAGCTCGTTCATCAGCGAGAGGCCGTAGCCCTTGTGGGCGCCGAAGGGCAGGAGGGACTTGGCCCGGGCCGGATCCGTCGTCGGCTGGCCGTTTTCATCCACGGCCGCCCCGGGCGGGAGCGACTTGCCCTCGCGCAGGAGCTGCTGCACGCGGCCCATGGCGACGACCGAGGTGGCCCAGTCGATGACGATCGGGTAGCCGATCGCCGCGGTGGTGGGAAAGCCCCACGAGTGCGGGTTGGTGCCGAGCGTGGGCGCCTTGCCCCCGAACGGCACGACCTCGGCGAGGGCGGCGGTGCAATTCGTATAGGCAATGTAGCCGCGCTGCGCCGCCTCCATCACATAGCCGCCGCCCCAGAGGTAATGGAAGGCGTTGTCCACGGAGACCATGCCGACGCCGTAGCGGTCGGCGAGCTTGATGGCGGTCTCGATGGCGGCGTAACCGGTGGCCTGGCCGAGCTTGCGGTTGGCGTTCCAGACCTGGGCGCCGCGGAACCGCGTTTTCACCTTTTCGATTTTGGCCCGCGGCTTGCAGCCGGCGGCCCCGGAGCCGAGCTGGTGGTCGAGGTGCAGCGCCTTGAGGCCGTTGTGGGTGCGGATCCCGTGGCGCGTGGCCGAGGCGCAGAAACGGGCGCCGGCCGCGGCCTCCGCGGCGGAGTAGCCGCGGCGACGGTAGGCGGCGGCGATCAGGGCGTTGTGCTGCGCCTCGGGTACGACGTGGAAGATGTCGGCCATGGGAGGGGTGGCCGGTCAGGCCGTATAGGTCTGGGAGGTGGTGGAGCCGCCGCGTCCGGTCCAGTTGGTATGGAAAAACTCGCCGCGCGGCTTGTCCGTGCGCTCGTAGGTGTGGGCGCCGAAATAGTCGCGCTGCGCCTGCAGCAGGTTGGCCGGCAGCCGCGCGGTGCGATAGCCGTCGAAGTAGGCGAGCGCCGAGCTGAGGCAGGGCACCGGGATGCCGAGCTGCACGGCCTGCACGATGACGCGCCGCCAGGCCGCCTGGCGGGTTTCGACGGCTTCCTTGAAGAACGGGTCGACGAGCAAATTGACCAGGTCCGGATTGCGGTCGAAGGCGGTCTTGATGTCGCCAAGGAAGGCCGAGCGGATGATGCAGCCGCCGCGCCAGACGAGCGCGATGCCGCCGTTGTTCAGCTTCCAACCGTAGGTCTTGGCCGCGGCGCGCATCAGCTGGTAGCCTTGGGCATAGCTGACGAGCTTGGAGGCGAAGAGCGCCTGGCGGAGATCGTTGACGAAGGCCTTTTTGTCGCCGGTGAAGGTGCCCACGTCGGGCTTGATCTGCTTCGCGGCCTCGACGCGCTCGGCCTTGGCGGCGGAGAGACAGCGTGCGAACACCGCTTCGCTGATGAGCGTCAGCGGCGTGCCGTCGTCGAGGGCGGAGACCACCGTCCACTTGCCGGTGCCCTTCTGGCCCGCGGCGTCGAGGATCAGGTCGATGACCTCGCGGCCGCTTTCGTCCTTCACGGCCAGGATGTCGCGGGTGATCTCGATCAGGTAGCTGTCAAGTTCGCCCCGGTTCCACTCGGCGAAGACCGCGTGCATCTCCGGGTTCGAGAGCCCGGCGGCGCGCTTCAGCAGGTCGTAGACCTCGCAGATCAGCTGCATGTCGCCGTACTCGATGCCGTTGTGGACCATCTTGACGAAGTGGCCGGCGCCGTTCTCGCCAATCCACTCGCAGCAGGGCTCGCCCACCGGGGTCCGGGCGCAGATGGACTGGAAAATGGGCTTGATGTGCGGCCAGGCGGCGGCGCTGCCGCCGGGCATCATGGACGGCCCCTTGAGCGCGCCTTCCTCGCCGCCGGAGACGCCGGACCCCACGAAGAGCAGGCCCCGGCCCTCGACGTATTTGGTGCGCCGGATGGTGTCCGGGAAATGGCTGTTGCCGCCGTCGATCAGGATGTCGCCCGGCTCCATCAGCGGGATGAGCTGCTCGATCAGCTCGTCCACCGCGGCGCCCGCCTTGACGAGCATGATGACCTTGCGCGGCCGTTTCAACGAGGCGACGAAGTCCGGCAGGTTGGTGGCGCCGAAGAACTTTTTGCCCTTGGCGCGGCCGCCGATGAAGGCGTCCACCTTCGCCGCGGTGCGGTTGTAGACGGAGATGGGGAAACCCTTGCTCTCAATGTTGAGGGCGAGGTTTTCGCCCATGACGGCAAGGCCGATCAGGCCGATGTCGGATACGGGAGTGGTCATGTGGGGAGGAATAAAGGGAGCGGGACGGTTCGCGGGTTCACCAGGAGTTAGCCTGGGCGTGGGGCTTCTGACCAGC
>JBIJDP010000384.1:0-3661 GCA_044344065.1 Opitutaceae bacterium | reverse complement strand
CCGGAGCCGGCGAGCTTGATGGCGATGTCGCGCACCGGGAGATGCTCGGGCCAGACCGCCGCAGTGCGGGTGGTGGTTTCATCGAGCGGCTCGGCGCCGCTCAGTCCGAGGACGGCCTCGGGTTCGAAGCTGGGGACGCCGCGCTTGAACCAGGGTTCGACGGTGAGGTCCTTCTTCACGCCGAGCGGGAAGACGGGCTCCATCTTGGTCTTCACCCATTCCTCGGCCTCCTGCGGGGTCATCTTCAGGTGCGTGGGGCACTCGGAGATGATCTCGATGAAGGAGTAGCCGCGGCCCTCGATCTGGTTGGTGATGGCCTTCTTGATCGCCTTGCGGGCCTTGACGCGCTCGCGGGAGCTGAAGAGGGCGACGCGTTCGACGTAAACGGGGCCGTCGAGCGAGGCGATGAGCTCGGCCATCTTCAGCGGCTGGCCCATCGCGGCGATGCGGCCGTCGGGACTCGTGCTGGTCTTCTGGCCCATCAGCGAGGTCGGCGCGAGCTGGCCGCCGGTCATGCCGTAGATGGCGTTGTTGATGAAGATGACCGTGATGGGCAGGCCCATCTGCGCGATCGAGATGGTCTCGGCGAGGCCGATGGACGCGAGGTCGCCGTCACCCTGGTAGCTGATGACGACGGCCTCGGGGTGCGCGAGCTTGTGGCCGAGCGCGACCGCGGGGGCGCGGCCGTGGGCGGCCTGCGAGTTGCCGACATCGAAGTAGTAATAGGCAAACACGGAGCAGCCGACGGGGCTGATGAGCACGGTCTTGTCCTGGATGCCGAGTTCGTCGATGGCGGCGGCGAGGTCGCGGTGGGCGACGCCGTGGCCGCAGCCGGGGCAGTAGTGCGTGCTGCGGGCCTTGAGGCCCTCGCCGTGGGAGTGGCGGGTGAAATGGTCGTAGAACGCGCTCATGACAGCACCTCCTCTTTATGCATGATGCCTTCGAAGATGGCGGATTGCGCGGGCAAAATGCCGCCGCAGCGGCGCACGTGCTCGATGGGTGGCGGCGCGATGCCCGCGTGGCTGAGGGCGAGCCGGAGTTCGTCCTCGAGCTGGCCGGGGCCGGCCTCGACGACGATGATGCGCTGCACGCCGGGGAGGATTTCCTCGAGCGTGTCGATCGGGAACGGCCAGATCGTGACGGGACGGAAGAGTCCGGCCTTCACGCCCTGCGCCCGGGCGGCCTCGACCGCACCCTTGGCCATGCGGGCGGGCGTGTTGCAGGCGATGACGAGGACCTCGGCGTCGCCGCAGCGGTGGCACTCGACGCGCTGCTCGCAGGCCGCGATGGCGGCGTACTTGCGGTTGAGATGCAGGTTGTGCTTCTCCAGGTCGGACTCGGCGAGGGCGATGGAGGTGATGAGGTTGTGCCGGTGCGCGCGGTCGCCCCAGACGGCCCACGCGGGCAGGCCGGGCCGGGTCATGTTGCCGGGCAGCTTCACCATGCCGGTCATCTGGCCGAGGTAACCGTCGCCGAGGATGATGACCGGGTTGCGATAGCGGAAGGACAGCGCGAAGGCCTCACGGGTGAGGTCGAGCATCTCCTGCGGGGTGCTCGGCGCGAGAACGATGGCGCGGGTGTTGCCGTGGCCGAGTCCGCGGCAGGCCAGCTTGATGTCGGCCTGCTCGGGGGCGATGTTGCCGAGGCCGGGGCCGGCGCGCATGATGTTGACGAAGACGCCGGGAACCTCGGCGCCGATCATGTAGCTGATGCCCTCGAGCATGAGGCTGAAGCCCGGGCTGCTGGTGAAGGTCATGCACGGCAGGCCCGCGCCGCCGGCGCCGTACATCATGTTGACGGCGGCGACCTCGCTCACGGCCTGCACGAAGGAGCCGTTGAGCTTGGGCAAAATCTTGGCCATGAGCTCGGCCCCCTCGGTGCTCGGCGTGATGGGATAGCCGAAGACATGCCGGCAGCCGGCGAGCAGCGCCCCGATGGCCGAGGCGTAGGTGCCCTTGAGCACGAGCGGCTGGCAGGCCGGCAGGGCGATGAGATCGTCGGGCTGGTCGCCCTCGGAGAAGTTGGCCACGCAGCGTTCGCCAAAAAGCTTGGCGGGATCCTCCAGCACGAAATCAGTGTTGGGCACCGGAATCGGCGGCGGCGGATCCGTCTCAAGGCGGAGACCGTAGGGTTCGGGACAGGCCTGAAGGCAAAGGGTGCAGCCGTTGCAGTTTTCCAGGTGCAGCTCGACCGGCACGAGGCCGGTGGCGGCATTGATCTCGGTTCCGGGGGTGATGCAGTCGCGCGGACAGGCCTCGATGCAGCGCAGGCAGCCCTTGCAATATTGGGGCTCGAGGAAGGGTTTTGGGCGTGCGGTAACGGACATGGTGGGTAGCCGGCAGGGCCGGTGGGTGTGTTGGCCAAATCATAGCCTAACTTCCGCGTGAAACTGCGCATGACTTGGCGGAGGCTGCGCAGGAGTTGAACCCTTTGGTTAGGCCAAAAGGAGTAGGGTTTTGAGAAGCGCGGAAAGGCTGATTCCCATTGCGGCCGCGACAGGAGGCTCACGCGGAGGCGCGGGGCCCGCGGAGGTGTGAGAGGAACGACTGAAAATCCAAATGCAATCAGTGCTCATCCGTGGAAATCAGTGTGTTATCCTCCGCGGACTCCGCGCCTCCGCGAGAGCCCAACCCAAAGATATAGCCGCGAGCGAAATACAGAGCGGGATCTCTTCCTGCGCCAAGCCTACGGAGGACAGGTCCGAACCCCGCCAAGGCGGAGACCCGGATTCAATCCTGGTTCTTTCCTTGCTTCTGCGTTTCCGCGATGAACGGCTTGGGAGATCTTCGCGCCCTTCGCGATTCAACTGAATTGCTCCTATTCTGCGGCAATCCAGCCCTGCGAATAAATTGTGGGCAAAAACCCATTGCCATCGCGGCGGCGCACCGTGACGTTCCGCGCATGGCGGACCCATGCAAGACCACTTCACCGACCAATCCACCTTCATCCGCGGGCGGCTCCTCCCAGGGGAAGTCGAAAGAAGCGCTCTTCAAGACGATCACGAGCGACGACTGGAAGCGCTCGCTCGCCTCGGCGCGGCGGCAGCCGAATGCGGTCTCCGCGCAGATACGGACCGCGATCTCGTCCTCCTCGCGGAAGACGAAGTAAGCCTGCTCGAGTCCGCCGGCGGCGCCTGGGCCGCGCTGGGCGACGCCATCCGGGCCTTCCGGGCGCTGACACCCATCCGTCCGCTCGAAGCCTTCGGCTTTGCCGTCGAGGCGGAAAACCCGCTTGAGGAACCGAACACCCGGCTCCGGCGTATCGGCGGCGGGGTCGAGGCCTGGGCCTTTGCCGCGGACGACGGCTCGGTCTACAAGTTCTACCTGCCGCGCGAGGAGAAGCGCATCGGCAGCGCCTTTGGGTTCCGCCCCGGCGACGAAACGGCCCTGCTGGCCGAGGCCGGCCTCGGCGACTATCGCGCCTTGCTCGAAAAACTCCTGCTCATCCACGCCTTGGGCGGCATGGCCACCGAGGTGGTCGCCCTGACGCCCGAGGGCATTCTCGTCGCCAAGCAGGCGCTCGGCGAACCGCTGCCGCAGGGCGATGACATGTCGCAGCGCCTGCCTCCCGGCCTGATCGAGATTCCCTCGCGTTTTCTCCGCGCCAACCGCGACCACCCGCGGCTGTTTTTCCACCGCGAGTCCGCGTGGCTCGTGGCCGA
>JBIJDP010000385.1:0-3661 GCA_044344065.1 Opitutaceae bacterium | reverse complement strand
CAGACTGGTCTTTCGGCCGGGGAAAATCGAACAGGAAGAGGCTCCAGCCCCGGGTCGGCGAGCGCCGCAGGCCGATCAGGCCGTTGCCAATGGCCAGGCGCTGTCCGGACGGGCCGGATTCGGCGCTGAACAGCGGACCGAAATGGAATTCACTGCGGTGGGGGCTGCGGTACCAGGTGATGGCGTTCCAAAGCACCGAGCGGCGCACCTCGCCCGGCGCGCGCTGGTCGAGCCGGTAGATGGCGAACAATGGGCCGTACAGCTGCCGGATCTTTTCATTCTCCGGGAAAAAAACATCGAGCGGGCTCGGAAACTGCGCCTGCAACCGGCCGGCGCCATTGTCCCAGACGGTGAGCAGGGGCCAGAAATGGGTGCGCGAGGCGGCGGGCAGCTCCGGCCGGGCGACACTGCGCTGATGTTCCGACCAGAAGACGAAGAAAAGCAGTTGGTTGCGACTGCGGTCGAGGTCGCCATCGCGCCATTGCTGTTGCCGGATCAGGGGCCAGCCCACCCAGGTTTTATCCACCCCCTTCACGATCGAGTGGGTGTAGAACGGTCCCCAGCGATTGACATAACGCTCCTCGCCGCGCCCCTGCACCAGCAAGGGCCAGAGGTAGCGCACCTCATGATAACGTTTGGGCGTCTGGCGGTCGGTGTAGCCGAAGAAGGGCCAGAGGTAGCTTTCGCTCACGGCCTCCGCGCTCTTTTCGCGGGTATAGAAAGGCAGGAATCCTGCCTTGATCGTCGGGACCGGGTCGGAGAGATGGAATTCATTCCGGAAGATGAGCGGCCACAGGACATAGCTTTTCCGATAGGCTCCGGGTTTTTCCGCATGGCCGTACAGCGGCCAGATGGCCCGACCGTGGTGACTGTCGCCCTCGCTGCGCCTGAGAAAAGGCCAGGGAGTGGATGTGCTGGTCACACCGCCTTTCTCGGACCGCGCGTAAAGGGGGAATAGTGTCCAATCCAGCCGGTCGAAGCCCAGGCGGCGTTTGATCGTGCCATGAATGGGGAACACTGCCTTGTAGGAAGTCTCGGGCGAACCCGTCTCACGCGAAAAATAAACCGGCCAGACATCGAATGTACTGGGATCGCGATCCGTGACGGCCAGGCCGGGGGGCCGGGAGCGGTTGATGAGATTGAAGACCGTCCAGGAGCGGTTTCCGGTCGTGGCCCGCTGGGAAAAAATCGGGTAGAGTACAGTGGATTCTTGCAGTGCTTCGGCCGGGGTTCGCTTCCAGAGGTACAACGGACGAACGCCGCCGCTCTCCACGGTTTCCGGTCCGTATTTCTTGAAAACCAGCGGCCCGACGGCCTGCCATTCCTGAACCTTGCCCGCCGCATCAGTCTGGCCCACCCAGACGGGCCAGAAGTTGCTTTCACCGGCCGGCGCACCACCGGTTGCACCCATGATGAGTGCAAGCGCGAGCAAGGCGCGGGTGAGGCGGAGGTTCATGGTGTGTAGTCTCGGAAATAGGGAACGAAAAAATCGGCTACGAACGTACACGAGAAGTCGGACTCGTGTCATTGTAACTAATTAGGTTCCTAACTAAATAGTTTTTAAGGCATTGTGCAAGTGAATGTTGTACCGGCAATTCACCCTAGGTTCCCGTCAATGTTGCACTTGCCCAACTGGCTGACCTCAAATCAGTACGTACTCACCGGGATCGAGTGTACGAAACTGCGCGGCCGTCAATCCGGCCGATGCCAGCGCGGCAGCCAGATCCTGCGGCGGGGCTTCCTGGGGCTCATCGGTCAATTGAAAGGTCCCCCAATGCATCGCCACACTCAGCCGTGAACCCACGTCGCGGTGGATTTGCACTGATTCGGCCGGGTTGCAGTGCTGTGCCGCCATGAACCAGCGCGGTTCGTAGGCCCCGATGGGAATCAGGGCGAGGTCGGGCGGGCCGAATGCACGGCCGATCTCCTTGAACATCTCGGAGTCATAGCCCGTGTCGCCGGCAAAATAGATGCGGCGGCCGGCGGCTTGCAGATGGAAACCGCCCCATAGCCGGCTGTTGCGCGCGCCGCTCAGCCGGTTGCTCCAGTGCCGGGCGGGGGTAAGCGCCACCTGCAGCCCGGACGCGAGGATGTGCCGTTGCCACCAATCCAGTTCAATGCATCGCCGCAGGCCGGCGCGGGCGGCCAAGGCGGCGTTGCCCAGCGGAGTCAACACCAGAGGCTGATGCCTGGCGGCCAGTTGCCGGAGGGTCGGAAGATGGCAGTGATCGTAGTGATCGTGACTCAGCAGCACGACGTCGATCCGGGGGAGTTGGTCCAAGGCCAGGCCGGGCGCATGCACTCGACGCGGGCCAGCCCAGGGGAATGGACTGGCGCGTTCGCCGAAGATGGGATCGGTGAGGATATTGCCGGCGGACGTCTGGAGCAGGAAGGTCGCGTGGTTGACCCAAGTGGCCGTGATCTGGCCGTCAGCCAGGAGGGGAGGAGGAGGCTGTGCCGCGATCGCAACCCGGTCCGGCCAGACGGCGGGCCGGCTGGTGAGGCGCCATTTGAGCACGTCGAGCCAGCCGGGGTTCACGTGGTTGCGCGGGTTGAAAAACCGGCGACCGTCACAATGGTCGGAAAGGGTATGGATCGGCCGGACCGGCATGATGCGACGGGCAGTGTGCACTTGGTTTCGCATTTGCCAACGGTGGCGGCGGCTTTTGTCTCCGCTCATGCGAATCAGCGGCGGACAGGCGCGCGGTATCACCTTGCTCGTACCCAAGGGTGACAAGGTCCGGCCGGCGACCGACGGCATGAGGCAGGCGGTGTTTTCAAGCCTCGCAGCCCGGTTGCCCGGGGTGCGTTTCCTGGACCTGTTTGCCGGCAGCGGTTCGTACGGACTGGAGGCGTTCAGCCGCGGGGCGGCGGGCGGGATTTTTATCGAAAGGAATCCGAAGGCGGTCGCCTGCCTGCGGCAGAATATCATCGCGGTCAGCCGCAGCATGCAGACCGGGACCGGCGAATTGGACGTGACGGCCGCGGATGCAGTCCAGGCGCCCTGGTCGTATGCCGCGCCTCCAGACATCGTATTTATCGATCCGCCCTATGAGGTGATCATCGAGCTGGCGCCCCGGCTTTTCGCCCGTCTGACCGAGCTGCTCGCGCCCCATCCGGATCCGGTCATCGTGTTTGAGATGCCTGGTGAACTCACCCTCGAGCCTCCGGGCTGGAGCATGGTGAGGCGCCTGGGCAAGGGTGCGCACCAGCCCACGGTGGCGTTCTTTCGGCGTACGGACGCCGTTTCATCCCGGTGAGTGCGATCCACTCGCTCACGCTCGTGGCTACATGATCAGACTGACGCTACATTGATCCACGTCCGGCCTTGAGCACGGCGAGGGCGGCGACCACCGCGGTCTCGAGCCGCAATACGCGGGTGCCGAGGTGGACCAGGACAAAGCCCTGGTCGCGCAGCAAAGTGCGTTCACCGGCCGACCAGCCGCGCTCGGGACCGAAGGCCAGCGCGGTGGCGGCTTCGCGTGCAACCACCGCCTGGGACAGGGCGGTGGGGGCTTCGTAATTATCAAGCGCCAGTCGCGCGCTTGGGAAGGGCAGAGTGTAAATTACGTCGGCGAGCTGTCGACCGTATGTGACCGCCGGCAGGCGGGTGCAAAAGGCCTGTTCGGCGCCGGCGACCAGATGGCGTTCCCATTCACCG
>JBIJDP010000383.1:0-3664 GCA_044344065.1 Opitutaceae bacterium | reverse complement strand
ACCTCAAGGTCGTTTGCCCCAGGCGCGCTGCGGAGCGCGAGCAATTGCACGTTGCCGGAGGTGAGCTGCGCGAGCGAGCCACTGACCGGCAGATCGCCGGTTCGATTCTCCCAGACCTGGGTCGCCAGCGGCGGCTGGGTCAGGAGGGCGGCGGCCTGCTCCACCGGGGCGTTCCGCGGCAGCAGTGAAAGTCGCGCGCGGAGTTCGCCGCGATCCACGGTCGGACGCCACCATTCCTTCGACTGGTCGAGGTTCTCGGCGCGGGCGTAGCGGGTGGCGCGGGCGAGCGTGACGCGCAGGTCGCCGGCCTCGAGGTCGTAAGCCGCGAGCACATCGCTCACCACGGCAAAGCCCTTGCTGCCGTTGCGAGCCCGGAGCCAGCGCAGAACGGGAATCTCGCCCTCGGTGGAGCGCGATACGCGCTCGGCGGGCACCTCGCACTCGACTGAGCGGGCGCCGGGCAGCACCAGCTTGATGCGGGCGGCCTCGAGGTCGGTGAAGACCCGGGTCTCGACCGCCACCTCCTCCACACCGGCAGTGAGACGGAGGGTGAGATCGGCGTGGGCCATGGCGCTGGTGAGCCGCACGACGAGGGCGGCGCGCAGCGGACCGGACTCGGTCACGGCGACGCGGGAGATTTTCCAACGCCCCATGGTCTGCGTGAGCCGGACACCGGCGGGTTCCTCGGCCATGGCGCCCCACGAGCCCCAATTGTCGGCGACCGTGGTCAACTGCAGGCCGCGGCGGCCGAAGAGATCCTTGCCGCGATGACGGATGCGAATGCCGTCCGTCCCCGGCTGGGCCGAGACGGTGTAGAAGGCATTGCGAATGGATTGTCCGCGGCCGGTGGCTTTGGCGGCATAAGCCGGCACGGCGGGCTTTTCCACCCAGCCGATGGAGGCAACATTCCAGCCGGCGGCGGGGAGCGTGACCGGCACGACCACGCGCTTGCGCCAGGCGAGATTGCCGAAGGAGTCGTGCTCGGTGGCGATGACCTGATGGGCTGCGGGGCGTCCGCCCACCCGCACTTCCAACGGCAGTTCCGCCGCGCGATTGTTGTACGCACTGATGGGCCGGTGATCGAGGCACGCCTCGAGTTCGACGAAGGTCTGCACCGGCTGCAGGTGCGGGTTCCAGAGCAGGAGAGGCACGGCCTTGGGATGATCGCGGCCGACCCGCGGCAGGGTGATGCGCACGCGGCCGGCGAGATGGTTGAGGGCGCGGAAAGTGGTGGTGCGCACCGCATGGCGTACGCCGCCGACCTCGTCGATCTGCTCGTCGAACGCCCGCTCGACGCTCGAGCCCGGCAGGATGTCGTGGAAAGAGTTGAACAGGACGGATGCCCACGCGCCCGTGAGATCGGAGGCCGGGGCGATACCGGCCCGCTGCAGGAGGGCGGTGGTGCGCTCGGCGCGCAGCAGCTCGTGCTCAGCGCGGCGGTAACCGTACTTGAAGCGCGCGACGGAGGCGTAGCAGCCGCGCATGCAGTAGTTCAGTTCGCCTTGCACGGAGTCGATCTGCGGTGCGCCGGGCGCGGCGATTTCACGCCGCAGGGCGGCGAAGAACGAGTGCAGGCCGCCGAACCGCACTTCGAAATCCGGGTGCGCCTTCGCCCAGGCGCGCACATCGTCCACGAGCCGCTGGCTCGGGCCGCCGCCGTGGTTGCCGAGGCCGATGAACATGGCGACGTTGCGCAGCTTGGACTTCCTCGCGAACGGAACGAGCTGGTCGAAGCGGGGTTTGATCTCGTCGCGCTCGCAGCCGTACCAGCCGACGGGCGCGCGGTAGGCGAGGATGCGCGCGCCGCTGCGGCCGTGCCACCAGAAGGCGGGGGTCTTGAGCGGCAGGACTTCCTGGGGCGGACGCGTGAACGCGAAATTTTCGATGCCGCCCGCCGCCATCACGTCGGGCAGGCCGGCGGTGTGGCCGAAGGAATCGGCCTGCCAGCCGCATTTGACCTGCACGCCGAGTTTCTCCCGGAAGAAACGCAGGCCGGTATCATAATGCCGGCAGAGGGTTTCGCTCTCGAGCAGGTTGGTGTCGGGCTGGATCCACGTGCCGCCCACGACATCCCAGCGCCCGGTGCGGATCAGCCGGCGGATGCGGTCAAACGTCGCGGGGTCGGTCCGGCGCACGTGCTCGTAGATTGCGGCCTCGCCGCGGATGAAGGTCAGGTCGGGGTTGGCGTCGAGCAGGTCGAGCATCGACCGGCAGGTGGCGACGCCCTCGTTGAGGCCCTCGCGAAAATCCCAGAGCCAGACGGGATCGAGATGGGCGTTGGGGATGACGTGGACGACGATTTTCTTCATGGGGAGAGGGGGAGTTATTTTTAACCACGGATTTCACGGATGGCACGGATTGATTCCAAGGCAATGGCCACAGGAGTCACAGAAAGCACATAAGGCCAAACCGGGTTACAGGAGAAAGCAGAGGGAGCAGAGATTGGGATCTCAGGTCTCTGTTTCCTCTGCTTCCTCCTGTAAATTGTTCGGGTCCTTATGTGGATTTTGAGCCTTATGAGGCTATTCTCCGATCCGTGTCATCCGTGTAATCCGTGGTTAAAAACTTCAGGTTTTTGGCGGTGCGACGAGGCGCTCGGCGTTTTGCCAGTAGATCTTTTCCACGACGGCGGGGCTGAGGGGGAGGGTTTGCAGGAATTGGTGCAGGTCGGTGCCGTAGTAGTCGCGGGCGAAGAGCAGGCGGTCGGCGTAACGGTTGATGAATTGCAGGGCGTGCGCGGGGTCGCGCGAGAGGGCCTGCCGGCCGGAGCCGGCGGACAGGTCGGCCCAGAGGTTGGGGTACGTGTCGAACAACTGGTAAAGCCGGCCGCCGGGCGCGACGGGGCCGACGGGGTAGGGCGAGGGATTGGCATCGGCGTCGCCGCTGATCTCGCGCCAGAAGCCCGGGGCATGGCCGATGAAGACCGTCTCGGGGCAGGCCTGCAGCGCGCGTTCCAACGCGGCCACGGTACCGCCGTACCAGAGCGGCTGGAAGACCGGCTGGCCGGTCTTCGCGTCGGGCAGCCACGGCACATCGAGGTGCAGCACGACGGGTAGCTTCAGCTGGCCGGCTTTTTTGAAGATGGCGATGCAGCGCGGATCGTCGAACGGCACGCGGAACTTCCATTCGCCGCAGACGCGCACGCCGTACATGTGGTACGCGGCCTCCAGGATCCCGGGGGCGTTGGCCCAGAGCGGATGCGGGCAGAAGCCGACGATGAAGCGCGACGGGTATTGTTTTTGTGTGTCGACCAGGTCTGAGAGCGGGATGCCGGGGTGCGAACCGTCGGGCGCGAAGTGCGCGGGATTGAGCGCGTGGTTGTACTCCGGCGCCTGCTCCTCGCGGTGCAGCTGCCAGGAGAGCAGCCACGCGTAGGCGATGCCGTGGGCGTCGAGGTCGGCCACGAGGCCGTGTTCGTCGCGCTGGTGCCAGCGGACGTGTTGGTGGGAGTCAACGAGACGTGAGGGCGCGGGCATGATGGAAAGCAACCTGCCGATGAAGGCCGAGGGCGTAAAAACAAAAAGCGAGGATCAGTTTTTTAGGGGCGCAGCTTGACTGCGCCCGATCGATTTGCGTTGGCCGTGCGAACGGGCGCACACGAGGTGCGCCCCTACATCCAATCCATCGCCTGCAAGCAGGCTCCTCTAATGCCCGGGTTCTGGTG
>JBIJDP010000382.1:0-3665 GCA_044344065.1 Opitutaceae bacterium | reverse complement strand
GCGACGGCACCCTGAACCTGCCGGTTGTGTTGGACGGCCTGCCGCACCCGCCTGCCAAGCTGGATGAGTTTCGCCTTTTTGACGGCGTGCCCGCCGCTTGCCGCGCGTTGCATGACGCGGGTTATGCGCTGGTGGTCGCCACCAACCAGCCCGACGTCGGCCGGGGCACCCTGCCCCTCGCAACCGTCGAGGCCATGCACCAGCGCCTGCGCCAACTCATACCCGAGATCGCCCGGATCGAGGTCTGCATCGCACCGGGTCAGGGACGAGATCATCCCGAGAACCGGCGCCGCAAACCCGAACCCGGCATGTTGCTCGATGCCGCGGCCGCCCTTGGGCTGGACCTGACGCGTTCATGGATGATCGGGGACCGGTGGCGGGACATCGACTGCGGCCGCCGTGCCGGTGTGCGGACGGTGTTCATTGACCTGGGCCACAAGGAGAATCTGCGCTCGCCGCCCGACCACACCGTCCGCGATTTCCCGGCCGCCGCCGCCATTGTTCTTGCCGCCCCCCGGACCTGATTCCTCAAATACCCCATGCCGAAACTCAGCGACCTCAAGATCCAGATCTACGCCGATGGCGCCGACCGCGCCGGCATTCTGGATCTCTACGCCAAGCCCTACATCAAGGGTCTCACCACCAACCCGACCCTGATGAAAAAGGCGGGCATCAAGGACTACGAGGTCTTTGCCCGGGACATCCTGCAGACCGTCACCGCCAAGCCCATCTCGCTCGAGGTCTTTGCCGACGAGTTTCCCGAGATGAAGCGGCAGGCGCGGAAGATCGCCGGCTGGGGTCGCAATGTCTACGTCAAGATCCCCATCACCAACACCCGGGCCGAGTCCGCCGTGCCGCTCATCCGCGAACTCGCCACCGAGGGCGTGCAATTGAACGTCACCGCCATGCTCACCCTGGACCAGGTCCGCGGGGTGGCGCAGGCGCTGAACCCCGCGGTTCCCGCCGTCGTCTCCATCTTTGCCGGCCGCGTTGCCGACACCGGCGTCGATCCCATGCCGATCATGCGGTCCGCCCGCGAATTGCTCGTCAACCAGCCCAAGGCCGAGCTCCTGTGGGCCAGCGTGCGCGAAGTCCTCAACATCGTGCAGGCCGAGCAATGCGGCTGCCACATCGTCACCGTCACGCACGACATCCTCGCGAAGGCGGCCAAGATGCTGGACATGGACCTGACCGAGCTCTCCCTCGATACCGTGAAGATGTTTGCCAACGACGCCGCCGCCGCCGGCTACCGGCTCTGAAACTCCGTCCCGACATGCCGGTGCTTCTGCCGTCCGGGAGGCATTTGCCTCCGCCACTATTCCGCCCCGCCGCCGGCAACGGTCGGCGGTCACGAGGCTGATCACAGCCATGAAAACCGTCGGACCGTTGCCGATCGAGCAGCACAACGTGGAAATCCTGCGCAATCGCGAGGCCTGGGATCGCAAGCCCAGGCTGCGTGAAGTATACCGTGGGTTTTACCAGCTCATCGCCGCCCAGCTGGATCCGAGCCTGGCCGGTCCGGTCGTGGAACTGGGCTCGGGCATGGGCAACATCAAGGCGGTCATTCCCCACTGCCAGACCTCCGACCTGTTTCCCAATCCCTGGCTGGACCGGCTTGAGAATTGCTATGGCCTGAGCTTTGCCGACGCGTCGGTTTCCCATCTCATCCTGTTCGATGTGTGGCATCACCTGCGCTACCCCGGCACCGCCCTGCGCGAGTTTCACCGCGTACTCGTCCCCAGGGGCCGGTTGATCCTGTTCGAACCCGCCGCCAGCTGGCTGGGCCGGCTGGTCTACCATTTCTTCCACCACGAACCCGTGGCCGTGCGGAACCCGATCACCTGGGAGGCACCGGAGGGATTCTCCAAGGCCAACGTGGACTACTTCGCCGCCCAGGGCTCGGCCACGCGGCTGTTTTGGTGGGACGAGGGTCATGAGCGCATCAGCGGGTGGCGCGTCCAAACCGTGCGTCCGATCACGTCCTTCGACTATTTCGCCACCGGGGGCTTTTCCGGACCGCAACTCGGAGGTCGCCTTTTTCACGGATTAATGCGCTTGCTGAACGCCCTGACCGCTCCCTTCCCGCGGGTCTTCGCCGCCCGCCTGCTGGTCGTGCTGGAAAAGGAGCGGACCTGAACATGCCTGACATTCCCGAAATCACCCAGGAACACCTGCGACGGATCGCGGCCTTTTACGACGGGGCTCCGACCGGGCACAACTGGTCGGCCCGCAGCTACCGCCGGCTGCTGGCGCATTATTACAACCAGCTGATACCGCCCGGTGCCTCCGTTCTGGAGATCGGCTGCGGTTCCGGCGAGTTGCTGGCCCAGGTTCACGCCGCCCGCAAAGTCGGCATCGACCTTTCGACCCGGCAGATCGAGGCCGCGCGGCAGCGCATCCCGGACGGCCGGTTTTTCGTGCAGGCCGGCGAGACCCTGGAACTCGCCGAGACCTTCGATTACATCATCATCTCGGAAACCCTGAACCTGGCCGCCGATGCCCAGCGACTGCTGCAGCAACTGCACAAGGTCACCCATCCCGAGTCGCGGCTCATTATCAATTTCTTCTCCTCCCTCTGGCGCCCGCCGCTGGCCGTCGCCCGCTGGTTCGGCCTCCGGGCCAACCTGCCCCATTCCAGCTGGATGAGCCCCAATGACGTCAGCAACCTGCTGCAACTTGCCGACTGGAGCCCGCTGACCAGCCAGTCCCGGCTGTTGCTGCCCGTGGCCTGCCTCGGCCTGGACCGGCTGCTCAACCGCTGGCTCGCCCCCATCTTCACCTTTTTCTGCCTGACGAACTTCTGCGTGGCCCGGTCGGTGCGCCGGAGCCCTCCGTCCGCCCTGACCGTGTCCGTCATCATCCCTACCCGCAACGAGGCCGGCAATATCGAGGCCGCCGTGCTGCGCACGCCCGAACTCGGCGCCGGGACCGAGCTGATCTTTGTCGAGGGCCATTCCAAGGATGACACCTGGCAGCAGATCCAGCGCGTTGCCCGCGAACATCCCGAACGCAGGATCCGCATCATGCAGCAGACCGGGCGCGGCAAGGGCGACGCGGTCCGCCTGGGCTTTGCCGCCGCCACCGGTGACATTCTCATGATCCTCGATGCCGACCTCACCATGCCGCCCGAGGAACTGCCCAAGTTCTACAACGTGATCGCCAGCGGCCAGGCCGAGTTCGCCAACGGCTGCCGCCTCGTCTATCCCATGGATGAAAAGGCGATGCAATTCCTGAACCTTTGCGCCAACAAGGCCTTTGGCGTCATCTTCACGTGGCTGCTCGGCCAGCCGGTCAAGGACACGCTCTGCGGCACCAAGGTGCTCTCCCGCTCCCACTACGGAAAGATCGCCGCCAACCGGGCCTATTTCGGCGACTTTGATCCCTTCGGTGATTTCGACCTGCTCTTTGGCGCCGCGAAGCAGAACCTGAAGATCGCCGATGTCCCCATCCGCTACAAGGAGCGCACCTATGGCAGCACCAACATTCAGCGCTGGAAACACGGCTGGCTGCTCCTGCGCATGGTCATGTTCGCCGCCCGCAAACTGAAGTTCGTGTAGCCTTACTCCGTCGGGACTTGCGTGCGACATCTCTCGCTGGCCGGGACACGGCAAATCCTTTCCCGCGGATCACGCGAATGATCGCGGAAAATACCTCCGTCATCCGCG
>JBIJDP010000380.1:0-3673 GCA_044344065.1 Opitutaceae bacterium | reverse complement strand
TCGTGCACGCCGACGCCTTCGCCTACGCGCGGCAGATGCAGCAGAACGGGGAGAAGTGGGACGTGATCATGCTCGATCCGCCGAAGTTCATCTTCACGCGTGACGACCACGGCAACTGGGAGGGCCGCCAGAAGTACGAGGACCTGAACCTCCTCGCGATCAGCCTCGTGAAGCCCGGCGGCATATTCGCGACCTGCTCGTGCTCCGGCCTGCTGTCACTCGAGGACTTCGAGGCGCACGTAATCAAGGCCGCGCACCGCCAGAACCGCCGGTTGCAGTTCTTTGATCGCACCGGCCCTGGCCCGGATCATCCGGTGTACTCGAACTGCCTCGAAAGCCGTTATCTCAAGGTGCTGTGGGCGCGGGTGGTGTAGGGTTTGGTTCAAGCGCCGCTGCTGGTGGGATGGCGGCGGGTTGCGTGGCTGCCACAGACTCCCTGTAGTCGATAACAGCCTGCTGCAGCACTTCCGCCAAGGTGGCATGGAAGAGTCGGCCGACTTCAGCGGAGTACGAGGGCCTAGGTATCGGCGTTGGCCCGAAATCATGCGGAATACGCGGCTTGGACTCGTAGGCTCGTTCCCAGCAAGTTGAGCCGTCAGGCGTTGAGAAGCGAACGGTCACGAAGAGCTTTAGGACGATGAAGTCGACCCATGACCAGGAGTAGTAGAGCGAATCACGAGGACGCTCATTTGGCGCTGCCCAAATCTCGGCCATGCGAAAGTGGTCAACCTTCACATACACACGTACGCAATCCTGGGCATGGTCTGCCGATTCTGTAACTCCGTTCCTGAAGGATGCCCCCAGCACGCGGCACACGATTTGTCGGGTGATCTCGCCCACATGGATTTCGGTAGGCAGATATGCCGAGTTACTGTCGGTGATGGTATGTGAAACCCAAGTGGCTTCTTCAGCTGGCAGCGTCAGGTATGCGCCGCCGGCCAGTTGAGGATCAGCCGGTGCGACAGCAGGGAGTTGACTGGGATCAAACGGAACCAGAATAGGCAAGGGAATGATCGGGGGCCCCCCGAAGCACCCGGCAAGCAACAGGAGCAGGCCCCACGCGACAGGAAACTGGCTGATTCGGTTCAATGAGAATCGGCCGGGTTGGCCTCGCGGGATGCAGACGGCTCCTTCACCGACTCTTGTTGGACATGCCTTGCCTTGAGGATGAATCGCACCGGTCCGCTGGCATGCTGGTAGATTGCGCCACTGTGTACGTCGTAGACCACGGAGCCAAGCAATACGACACCCATAGTCACAGCGAAAGCAGAGGCCATGGCAGACGTGGCTCCCGCACTGACGCCAGCCGTTGCAGTGGCACCGGAACCAACCGTGGATGCCGAGATTACAACGGAGCCGGTAATCGCCGTGGCATTGCCCGCGGTCGCCTGGGTCGCAGCCTTCCCACTGATACTCGGATTCAGGACTATCGATATTGGCTCGTAACCCTCCTTGGTCACACAGACCTTCAGGGATTCCTTGCGGATGACGCGGAAGCGTACCGGGGTACGCCTTGTGAAACCATTGCTAAGGCGCACGTGGGCGCCGGATGGCTCGGATTCGATGGTGAGCGTCTCGGTCCGCCCGCGCGTAGTGGTGGCACAGCCGGACGAGGAAAGAGTAAAGGCCGCCAAAACGGATGCCAAGGCGCAAGCCTTGGTCCATGGCATCAATCGAGAGCGCCAAGCCGGTGGGTGCCGGACCTGTCCGCAGCTGACCATGCTGTGCTTGGTACTCATTAACCCGCCGCGCTGACGCGGTTGGGACACTGTTGGCTCAAAGGATGAGATCCTCAGTTTACCCGCCGCCTCCGCCGCAGCAAGCCTGCATTGGCCGGGCGAGACAGCGAATGACTTGAGACTGCAAAGGCGCCATGTACGTATGCTGCCATGCCACGCCCTCCGCTGACCCCATCTGCCGAGTCCGGCTGCATGGACATGGCGGAGGGACGCTACGCCGAGCAGTGGCTCCGGCATCCGGTGCTGGGGGATCCATCGTTCGATGCATTCGAGCATGCGCCGGGCAATCCGATCTACCGCGGCCGGCCGCCGCGCGAATGGTCGGTCAACGGTTTCCTGTTTGAGGATCCGCAGGGCGGGGGGCTGTTCGCTTATGTGGGCCGTTATCCGCAGGGCTATGCCTGCGGACCCGGGGTGGTCAGGTCGGACTGCGTGGTGCTGCGCTCGCGTGACGGTGGGAAAACGTGGGAGGAAATCGGCCCGGTCTTTGCCAGTGACTTCACTTTCGCGGGTGATGCCGTGGGGGCGAACAACACACCGGATGTCAGCGTGGTGTTTGCCGACGGGCGCTACCACATGGCCTACGACTGGGGCCAGGACACGGCGACGTGGGCCTCGGCGTTCAATCCGAAGGGCAACGACGACGGCGGCATCGGTTACGCGTGGTCGGATCGGCCGGAGGGGCCGTTCCACCGGCATCCGGTGCCGGTCTTTCGCAACAGCACGCACCGCAGTCCGGTGCCGGGAAAATACCTGCGGCTCTACGCCTCCACGCTCCTGCGCCGCGCCCACGACTGGCTGCTGCTGACGCTCACGGATTCCGGTCCGCACTTCGCGTGGGGACTCTATGCCCTCACCGCGCAGAATCCGGAAGGTCCGTGGTCGGCGCCGCGGCTCGTGCAATCGCTGGAGGGCGACGGCTTTCATCCGGCGCTCATGGAGTTTTTCCCGGCGTTCGTCCATGAGGGACAGGTTTACAGCCCGGCCACGTCGGTGGCGTTGAACCGGAATTTCCAGTGCCTGTGGCGGGCCCCGCTGGAGCAGGCGCAGGAACCGGCCGCGTGGGTCCTGCATCAGCACGGCTCGCTCTGGCATGCGGCGGACCGCGAGGACGAGCATCACGGTCTGTGGGGGCAGACCTTCAGCGGACAGGTCAATCGCGAGGGCAAATTGCGGGTGCTGTTCCCGGGCCGGGACCGGCAGGGCCATGGCACCATCGGCCTGGCTGCGCGGCCCTGGGCGGCAGCGTTGCGCGAAAGGGGTTTCGTGCTTAATGGCTGCGTCGGCCCCGGCTTGACGCTGCTGCGGCGGGCCCATGGTGATTTTCACCTGCGCTGTCGCGCGGTCGTGCGGGGCACGGCGCGATTGTTGTGGGGCTGGAACGGAGTGCTCGGACCGGACCGGCACGGTTCGGATGCGACCCTGCATCCGCTGGCACGCACAAATTGCCGGGCGCTGGAATGGCGGGCGGACGGCTGGAGCCTGATCGAAGTCGATGCGATTGGTGGTGAATGCCAGGTGGCGAGTGGTCCGTGGGCGCATGCCGTCACCGCTCGGGAAGTAGAATTGGATGTCGCCGAGTCCGGGCGCGTTCGACTTGTGTGCGAGGGTGCCGAGGTTTGGGCGGGAGACCTGGCCGTGGTGAGGGGAATGGTGGGCTGGCTGGTCAAACCGGATACGCATCTGGCAGTGGAGGTCTTTGCGATCAGCGGGCGGAGCGAAAGCGCCATTACCCGCTGGCATTTGCTGGATGCATTCCTGGCCACGGGAGTGAACGCCGATTTGTGGGAAATCCGGGAAAATGCCGGATCACCGGGCGGCCAGGTGGCGGTCCGCAAAAACGCGGGCGGACGGATCAAATGGAATTTCACCGGTACCGGTGTGCGGTGGTACGCGCCGCGGGGACCCGGGCAGGGGAGGGTGCGGATCAAGAT
>JBIJDP010000379.1:0-3681 GCA_044344065.1 Opitutaceae bacterium | reverse complement strand
GCGGCTTTATGCCGCGATGTTGCGCTTCCAATCGCGGCATAAAGCCGCTCCTGCAGGAATGCCGCCTATGTTGAAGACGTGCCCTAAGGCGTATTTTCGAACTCAAGATTGTCATTCTACGCTACGCTCAAAATGACCAGGTGGAGTGAGAAAATTGAAGACACACTCGAACGGAAGGCTTCGCGCCTTTGCGCTTAACACCGACTGCTCTTGCCTCGGTTTTGCCGGGGCCACTGAATTCGGCGCTTCCTTCCCCATGAACCCAAAGGCCACGATTTCGCCGCCCGCAGCTGAGCATGCGGAGCATTGGGGATGGAGGGTGGGGTGGGGACTCGCCCTGGTGGTCATCGTGTTCGCGGCGGTGCGCTGGGTGGGGATGTCGTGCGACCTCTGGCTCGACGAGATCTGGTCGCTGGGGCTGGTGCGGGAAATCAAGTCGCCGTGGGAAATCCTCGCGAAGGTGCACCACGACAACAATCACCCGCTCAACTCGCTCTGGCTTTCCCTGCTGCCGGCGGTGGGGCCGGCGTGGACCTATCGTCTGCTGGCGTGGTTCACCGGGAGCGCGACCGTGCTGCTGGCCGGATTGATCGCGCGCCGCCAATACCGGTCGCTGCACCCGGAGTCCGGCGCCGGCGCGGCCGATGCCGCCGGTCTGTTCACCGCGGTGCTGATCGGGAGTGCACATCTGTTCGTGCACTATTCCTCGGAGGCGCGCGGCTACGCTCCCGCCGTGGCGGGCGGGTTGCTGGCGTGGTACGCGTTGAGTCATGTCTCCGCGCGCAACGCCGGACGCTGGGCGGTCGTTTATGCGGCGGCCTGCATGCTGGGTATGCTGTCGCACCTGGTGATGATGCCGGTGATGGCTGCGGCCCTGGTGTGGTCGGCCTTGGCCATTGGGCGGGACCGAAGCCGCTGGTCGGAGGGCTTGAAATGCCTGGCGGTCTTGCATGCCGTCCCGTGGTTGTTTTTCGGATTTTATTATTGGGGCTTTGTCCGCCGGCTCAGCATCGGAGGCGGGCCGGAGAATCCGCTGACCGGTGTGCTGGGCGACGTGGCGGCCTTCACGTTTGGATTTCCCGCGGAGTCCGGCCGGATGCTGGCACTGCCGGTCATGCTCGGGGTGGCGGCGGTGGCGCTTGCGTTGATCTGGCGGCGGGATCGGGCCCTCGTGGTGTTTTATGGTTTCGCGGCGTTCGTCCTGCCGGCGGTGGGGCCGGCGTTCGGTCGTTTCACGCTGCTGTTTCCGCGCTATTTCATCGTCAGCGCCGTCCTCGTCCTGCTGCTGGCCGGCCATGTCCTGGCGCGGTTATGGGCGCGCGGGGGTGTCTGGCGGTGGGTGACCCTTGCCCTCGTGGGGCTGTTTCTCGCGGGCAACATGCAGCACACCTATCGGCTGGGCCGTGACGGTCGCGGACAGTATCAGGCGGCGCTGCGGCTGATGACGGAGCAAACGCCGGCGCCGGTTGGGTCCGTGTGTTCGGATTCCGATTTCCGCAACGGGCCGCTGATCGGCTACCACGCGGCCGCGATCGGTCTCGGCCGGAAAATCCGCTATCACCCCGCTGATCGCGTGCCCCGGGCCGGCACGCAGTGGCTCATCATTCACCGTTTGGATGGCGGGGAAGTTCCGCCCGAGTCCGTGGGTGATCAACGGGGCAACCGCTATGAGCTGGTCAAGGTGTTTCCGCACGCGCCGCTGTCGGGGTGGGACTGGTATCTGTATCAGCGGCGGTGAGCCGCTGATGAACATCCAACATTCAACGCCCAATATCCAACGGCTGAATTTTCGGGCGAACGCTCAACGCTTAACTTTTAACGCTCAACGCTCAGGTGGGCTGTGTGGCTGATTGAGCATTGGATGTTGGGCGTTGGATGTTCGATGTTCCGCCGCCGCCGCGGCTAGAACTGCGCGAGGTATTCGCGGATGTCGTCGGGAACCGTGTGACTGATGTGCGGGACGATCCAGTGGAAGAGCTGGCGGATCTCCTCGCGCTGATCCGTGGCGCGCTTGAGCGCGGGCACGCCGTAACCCTGCTTCTGCACGTGCTCCTGGTCCTCGCAGGTGTAGATTTCCAGCACCTTGGGCTTGGTGCTGCTGCGCACGAAATAATCGTGCATGCGGAATTCGAAGCTGTGCACCGCCTGGCCGGCAAAATAACGCCAGACCGTGAGCAGGGTGTCGCTGGAGCCGTGATATTGCTTGGTCAGCAGGCCGGCCTCCTTCTGCCGCACCAGCTTGGGGTTGCCGGGCTTGAGGGAGGCGCCGATGGCCACGGGCTCCAGCAGCTGCAGGTAGCCCTTTTGCTCCTCGAAGTTCGCGAATTTGAACTCGACGCCCAGCTTCGTCTGCGCGGTTTCTGACAACTGGTGGGCCACGCTGCCGTCGAGCCGGAGTGCGCGGTCGCCGAGTTCCAGGCGCAGCCGGCAGGGATCGCCCCGCCTGAACTCCAGGAGTTGCACGAGCTGCACCGCCGCACCGCCGCTGGAGAGATTGAGCAGGCGGACGGTCTGGTCGTGATTGCCGAGGCGCAGCGCGGCCCGCAACGGGGAGCCGGGCTCCACGGGGTGGCGCACGGCGTGACGCTGCTCCCGCTGGGCTACAGCCTCTTTGTCAAAATCCAGGATGCGCTTGAAGAAGAGCACCGGGCCAAGTTACGCGTCCGCCGCTCCGGCTCAAGCCTGCAGGCTCAAATAATCCTCCCAACCCCAAACGATGCGCATAAATGCTCATAGACTCAGGCCGGGAATCCCGGCAATTTCCCTGCGATGTTAAATGCGCCCCCGAACGTCACTGCACGTGGCCCCGCCCATGCGTAGGCCGGGTCTTTGGCTGTGGCTAGCTGCGCTCGGCCTGACGGCCGCCGGCGTTGCGGCCCCCCTGCGCATCGGGGTGGAGTATCACGCGGCCCCGATGTCGTTCATCAACGACCAGGGCAAGCCGTCGGGCTTCACCCCCGAGCTGCTCGCGGCCATGGCGGCCACCGGATTGGTCGAGATTGAGGTCATCCCCAACTACTGGACCAATCACCTTGCGGCCCTTGAAGCCGGCAGGATCGATGCCCTGGCGAACGTCGTGTACCGGCCCAACCGGGAGCCGCTCATGGACTACAGCGTCGGCCATGCGTGGGTGCACGGCGTGGTCTATCGCCGGACGGATCATCCGCCCTTCCATCGCACGGCGGACTTTGCCGGCAAAAAGCTGGGATCGCTGCTCGGCACCGTGACCTGCAATCATGCCGCCGCCCATCCGGAATGGGGCGCGACCCTCCACCCCTACCGGGGCTGGGATGCGGCGCTCGAGGCCACGGCCCGCGGCGAGATCGACGCCACGCTCATGCTGAGCCCCCTTTCCAGCCAGTTGACCAACCAGCACAACCTGAAGGCCGACTTTGTGGATGACATCATCTACCGGTACCATTTCGGCGTGCGGCCGGGGGACAGTGCGACGCTGGCGCGGATCAACGAGGCCCTCGCCGAGGTGCGGCACAACGGCGAATTTGACCGCATCTACGCGAAGTGGATCGGGCCGATCGAACCCCATCCCATCCGCCTCGCGGACCTGCGGCCCTACTATGCGCCCGGGGCGGCCGTGCTGCTCGCCGTGGGTCTCCTCATCTGGTGGCAGCGGCGCATGCTGGACCGCCAGGCCCGTTCGGCCGAGGCGCTGCGGCTGAGCGA
>JBIJDP010000377.1:0-3691 GCA_044344065.1 Opitutaceae bacterium | reverse complement strand
GATTTCACTTGTAGGGGAATCCGAGCCTTGGGGCGTCCTAAATGGTAATAATTGGAAAAACCCCATGACTATCTCACCCCACCCCACCCACGTATCGATTGATTCCTCCCAAGCCCGGATTGTCGTCGAAGACATTCCTGACCGACCCGGCACCGCCGCCGCCATCTTCAGTGCGCTGGCCGATGCCAGCATTGCCGTGGATTTGATTCTGGAAAATTACGCCCGCGACAACCGGACCACGCTCACCTTCACCCTGCCCGAGGCCCAGCGGCACAAGGCGTATGAACTCGTGCGCCAAAGCCTGGAAACCCTTAGCGGCGCGGTCCTCATGCACGGCCCCATCGCCAAGCTCACCGTGGCACATGGACCCGGCAGTTCACCCACCGTGTCCGCCCGTCTCTTCAAGGTGCTCGCCGGTGCCGGGATCAACATCGACATGATCAGCACCACCGAAGCCGAGGTGGCCGTCGTGATCAGCCCGCAGGATGCCAACCGCGCCGCGACCTTGGTGCAGGAAGCCTTTGAGCCGGGCTATCATAACCTCGTTGGAAGATAGGTTAAGGACGGCGCTGACTAGCAGGTAGGGCGAACCGTCCCCGGTGAGCCGCGAAGTCGTAAAATGGACCGGCTCGGCAGGGACGCCTCGCCCTACCTCATTTGCAGGTTTCCATCTGCTCCATTCAGTGGCTCAACTGCATCCAATCCGACTTCCACCCCGATGCCCCTCCCGCTGACCGAACTCTTCCCCGAAGAGGACTACCTTTTCCACCTGACCCTGCGGAAAGGAAACCTCACCGACTTTTTTCGCGAACCCGATCCCGAGGCCTTGGCCGAGCGTCGCCGCGGGCTCGACACTGATCCCTCCCGTTACGCCGCTATGGCCGAAGCAGCGGAGCCATTGCTCTCCGAAACCGAATCCTGGGTGGCCAGCTGGTCTCCTTCGCTTTCCATTCCTTCATCCGCCACTACCGACCAAAGGTTGCGCTCCCTCGGCCGCGCCCTCGCGCCCGATTTCATGCTCCTCTCCCGCGATCCCGACGGCACCTTCCGTCTGCAAGCCGCCGTGGTTTGTTTCCCTTCCTCTTGGGTGCCCGCTGAAAAGATCGGCCTCTCACTCGACGACATCCACCAGATCGTGCCCAGGCTCAACGCGACCCTCGGCGCCACCATCAGTCAGTTTCTCACCCGGCTGCGTCCCGGTACCGCCTACGAGCGCGCCAACTGGGGCCTCGCCGCGACGCCCGAGCGCAACATGCATCCGGCCCTGCACCGCCCCCGCCTCGGTCTCCCCGTGGACCCCTCCCGCATCTGGCTTCGCATCGAGGACCAGATCCTGGCCGCCCTGCCCGTCACCGGCGGCATCCTGTTCGGCATTCGCCTTCGCGTGATTCCATTGCCTGCCATCCTCGCCGATCCGCAGCTCAAAAGCGGTTTCCTGCGCGCCCTAGCCACCATGCCAAAAGACTTGGCCGAGTACAAAGGCCTGTCCGCAATTCAGCCGGAAATAAGTTGGGCAGGTCTCTGACCTGCCCCGCCGTAGACCTGGCGAAGGTGGATGATAACTGTAGGGCGGCTCCGAACCCCGCCTTCCCGGCAAGCCTGGAATCCACTCTTTATCGTTCTCTTTCTCCTGCCTTGGGATTGGCGAATGATTGCGACCGAGGGCGGTCGCGCTCCCAGGCTGGTCTCCCCCTTCGCCAAGGCTTCGGAGGACAGGTCCGAACCCCGCCCTACAAACCGACCCGCGCCCTCATCTCCCGCGGCGACAGATTGAAATGCCGGCGAAACAGCTTCGACAGCTGATACTCGTCGTTCAACCCCACCGCCGGGGCGATGGCCTTTACGGGCAGCGCGGAGGCGAGCATCATTGCCCGGGCCTGGTTCAGGCGCATCAACTGCAATTCACGCATGGGCGTGCGGCCACTGAGCCGCTTGAATTTCCGTACAAACGCAAATTTGCTCATGCGCGTGCGCCGGGCAAGATCGTCCAAGTACACCGTGCGCGCCAGGTTCTGCTGCATGTGCCGGCGCAGGTCATCCAGCCACGGATCGGGCGGAGAGGTCCGGAGGCGGCGCACCTCCATCAGGAGCGCCTGCAGCAGGGATTTGAGCTGACCGGCACTCACCCCCGCCCGGTGATCGCGCACGAGCCAGGTCACCATCTGCCGCACCCGGGCATCGGCATCGCGCATGTGCAGGGTAAAATCCGCCACCGTCATGTGCGACGCATTGAAGGAGATAAAGATGGTGTTGGCCGGTTCCTTGGTGTCCGAGGTCTCCTTGTGCGCATGACCGGCCCGGTAAAAGAGCAGGTCTCCCGGACCGGCCCGCACGGTTTCCTCGTCGGTTTCCAACCTCATCGCACCGCTTAAAACGACAATGAGCTCGTGCACGCGATGACTGTGCCGGGGCATGTGCCAGCGGGGATCTGGCACCACTTCGCCGCCGCTCAGGAACTCGCAGGAGACATCGCGCATGGGCAATATCTGACAAGTCTTGGCAATGGCAGCCATTCACGCCAGCCCGGAATGGTGGTAGGCTCGGCATCATGCCCCAACATAAGATCAAGATTGCTTTCGCCGGTGTCGGTGGAATGGGCCAGGCCGCCCACCTCCGCAATTACGCCACGCTGCGGGACGACTGCGAAGTCGTCGCTCTCGCGGAACAGCGTCCCCTGCTCGCCCAGGCCGTGGCGCGCAAATACGGCGTGCCCAAGGTCTACAGCACCTTCACGGAGCTGCTGGCCAAGGAGAAGGTCGACGCGATCGTCGCCTCCCAGCCCTTCACCCGCCACGGCATCTTGGTGCCGGAACTCGCCCAGGCCGGTGTGCCGCTCTTCACCGAAAAGCCGCTCGCCGCCTCGGTCACAGTGGGCGAACGGATCGTCTCGGCCGTAGCGCAGAACAAAACCTGGCTCATGGTCGGCTACCACAAGCGCAGTGATCCGGCCACGGAGTACGCCCGCAAGATCATCACCGAGCTCAAGCAGACCGGTGAGCTCGGCCAGATGAAATACGTGCGCATCTCGATGCCGCCGGGCGACTGGATCGCCTCGGGTTGGAACGACAACCTCAACACCACGGACGTGATGCCTCCCTTGGAATTGGATCCGAAGCCTCACGACATGGACGACGAGACGACCAAGCTGTACGAGGCCTTCGTCAATTACTACATCCACCAGGTGAACCTGATGCGGTTCCTGGTGGGCGAACCTTACAAGGTCACCTATGCGGATCCGGCCAAGGTGCTGTTCGTCGGTCACAGCGTAAGCGGCGTGCCCTGCACCATCGAGATGGCGGCGTATTCCACCACGATTGATTGGCAGGAGACCGCCCTCATCGCCTTTGAGCACGGTTACGTAAAACTCGCCCTTCCCGCCCCGCTCGCTCACAACCGGCCCGGCACGGTCGAGATTCTCAAGGACCCGGGCAAGGGTGCTACTCCGGTCACCCTGCATCCGCAGATGCCTTGGGTGCATGCGATGCGCAACCAGGCGCTGAATTTCATCAAGGCCGTGCGTGGTGAAGCTCCCGCCCCCTGCCTCGCCCCGGAGGCGCTCGAGGACATCAAGACCGCCCGCGAGTACATTCGTTTGCTGAAGGGAATCTGACCATGGCCCTCCAATTCCGCAAAATCGTCCTGTCCGCCGAGCGGTACGAGTCCGCCGGCATCTTTGACGTCAACGGCGACG
>JBIJDP010000375.1:0-3694 GCA_044344065.1 Opitutaceae bacterium | reverse complement strand
TTGCGGTCGCCGATGGCATCTACGGCGTCGCCGCGCCCGCCGCCCTCTATGGCACAATCCCCGAGCAGGGCGCGCGCCCGGCGTACTTCGCGGTGTTCAATCTCATCAACCTGAGCTGCTCCGCCATCGGCGGCGTGCTCGCCGTGCCGCTGCTGGGGCTGCTCAACCGGATTGACTGGACCCTTGGCCCCGCGCACCTCGGCGGCTATCACCTGTTCTACGCCCTGTGCGGCGTCGCGATGGTGCCATGCACGGCCGCACTGTTGCTGTTCCCGAAGCCGGCACCGCCGGCCGTTTTATCCGCCGAAGAGCGAACCCGGACTCAAGGTCAGCACGGTCAGGAATAGCCAGAGCAGGACCATCAACCAGCCGCCCAGCATCACGACAGCGGCCAGCAAACCGACCAAATCGAATCGCCCGGCGCGCGCCTTGCTGCCACGCGAAAGTCCCAATGCAGCCAGTCCCGTACCCAGCAGTCCGGCCAGAACCGTCAGGGCTCGTCCCCACCAGGGGGTTTCGGCTGCACTGCCGGAGTCAAGCGACTGGGTCAGCTTAGCCCACGCCACCAGCCACACGGCTGCACCGACGATCGCAACTGCACTGTGGAGGAGAAGTCGGTACCGCGTGGCGCCTGCCCCGGTGGTGTTCTGTTCCGGTGCCGGCGGTGTGCTCATATTTTCATTTTTGCCCGGCCCATCTTTGCTGTCAGCCCGAATCTGGCAGGACGCCGTCGGTTTGACCCGCGCTTTGGCCGATGCTTCTGGAAGCGTCCTCCGCGCGGCAGGACACCGCCGCGATGCGCTCCACCAGCGCCACGCGTTCCTCCGGCGTGGTGACATGCAGGCGCGGCCGCAGGACGAGTTCGAGGCCGGCTCCGCGGCGGATCAGCAGGCCCCAGCCGTCTGGCACCTCGTGCGGGACGAAGAGATTCTCCTCCGCGACGAGGTACAGCAGGCTTGCAGCGCGCCAGCGGGCCAGGCGGGCAAACTTCGTGCCTTCGTACAGCCGGCGCTGTGCGATCCGGAATTCCGCTTCCAGGCGGGCGTGGGTCCGATGCCGCACGCCCCGCATATCCACGGCGTCGTACTCGGCAAACAGCTCCGCGCCGCGCCGCAGGTCGGGACGGTGGCCGCCGATCAGGGCCCGCAGTGCGGACAATCTTTGCTCCAGTTCCGCCAGCCGGTCGGCCTCCCCTTTTTCGCGGGCACTGTCGCGCCGGAAATCGGCCCGCGACGCCTTGCACTCAAAGACCGCGGTGCGGGCATTGGCGTGCAGCGAACGCGGGGTGGCGGCGGCGACATCGGCCCGGTAGTTCGACCGCGGCAGGCGGACTTCCGTGGCCGCCAGCACCAGGCGCTGCGCCCGGGCCCAGGCCAGGGCGAGCTGCTTGAGCTCTCGATGCGCCGCGCTCTCGGACCGGGAGCCGGTGGCGGCGTCAGGCCCGGCAGGTTTCATCCATGATGCGCACCATCGTGTCCTCAACCTCCTTCGCGGTGGCCGCGGCACCCGGGGCGTTGAACATCGTGAGCAGCATCGTGGGCTTGATCGTCGCGAGGATCGTGCGGCCGCCCTCGGCATAGACGGCAATCCGGCACGGCAGCGCGGTGGAGATCTCGATGGCCTGGTTGAGGACGACCTGCGCGTGGCGCGGATTGCAGACCTCGATGACGCGGCACTCGCGGTCGAAGGGCACCCCCTTGCTTTCCATTTTCTCGCGGAGGTTGTGCACGGCCTGCACGCCGAACTTGTGGCTGGCGGCAATCTCCGGGAGGCGCTGGCAGACCGTCTCAAGCGGCAGGTCGGTGGAACGGATGATCAGGAGGTCGTTGGACATTGGGTGCGGGGGTTAAATGACGGGCGGAAGCATGGGGATTCGCCGGCGTTTGGAAAGCCAGAGGATTCCGCGATCCTGCCGTGCATTGGCCGGGCTTGCAGCCGCAAGCGGCCACGCCATGCTCGCCCATTGATGCTCGCTAAATACCGTAACGCCGCATCGCAGCAAGTAGGGCGGGTCTTTGACCCGCCGTTTGCACGCAACAACGAGGTTCAACGTCAACAGGGCAGGTCGGAGACCTGCCCGGCTTCAAACCTTCACTTGCACCCCTTTGTTCGAGGCTCTGCCAGTGCCCTGTCAAGTCCGGCCAAATGCCCAAGTTTGCAGACGCATCCTGCACCCTAAGATGCTCTCACCGAACATACCCCGACTCGGACGGCAGCCGGCGCTGGACGGCATCCGTGGCGTGGCCGTGCTGGTCGTGCTCGGCCACAACCTCGGCTGGAAATGGCTCCAAGGCGGTTTTTTTGGCGTCGATATGTTTTTCGCGCTCAGCGGGTTTCTCATCACCACCCTGCTGCTGGAGGAATTCGCCCGGACGGGCGGGATTTCCCTGAAACGTTTTTTTGTCCGGCGCGGCTTGCGGCTCTATCCGGCCCTGGTCGTGCTCGTGGCATTTTCGGTCGCATCCTACTTTGTCTTTCATCCTCCCGTCGCGGTGCCGCGCGTGACCCTGATGGCGGTTTCCGTGCTGGGCTATTTTTCGAACTGGGTGCTCGCGCTGGATCCCCATGCATGGGCCGGCGGCATGGGCCATACCTGGTCCCTCGCGATCGAGGTTCATTTCTACATCCTGTGGGCGCTGGTAATCGTCGCCGTCACCCGCCGCCTCGGCGCGGACCTGCGGCTGCTGGGCGTCCTGGCGTTCGCGATCGCCCTCGCCTCCGGCCTGTGGCGGGCGGCGGCGTGGATGATGGGTTGGGAAGCCAGCTATTTGTACGCCGACACGGATGCGCGCCTCGATTCCGTTTTCCTGGGCGCGGGCGTCGCGCTGCTCCGGCTCGCCCATCACAATGATCCGCCGGCGAGTCCTCTGTCCCTCATGAACCGGTGGACGATCTGGAGCTTTGAGACCGCCTGCATCGCCGTGCTCGCCACCTTGGTTTGTACGGTCCGGCAATCCGCACCCACAGCCTATCTCGGCGGATTCGGCGTGGCTGGCGGTGCGACCGCCTTGCTCATCCTGACCACGCAGCTGAGCAAATACTCGTATGTCGCCAAGGCCGCCTCGCTCCCGGTCCTGGCCTGGTTCGGCGTGATCTCGTACTCGATCTACCTGTGGCACGTGCCGGTGGGGAAAGTGCTGCCTGCAGGGAGTTTTGCGGGCTTGGGCTTGCCACCCGTGATGGTGGAAATCCTCCGGGCCGCCATCGTGGTCGTGGTCGCCGCGGGGTCCTATTACAGTATCGAACGGTATTTTCTACGTCTGAAGAACCGGGATAAACCGCCTGCGATTGCGAAACAACCGGTCTGACACTGTTCGGTTTGTTTCCTGGACCTACGCCCTGAATCCAATCCTTACCGCGGATCACGCGGATTGACGCGGATGACGGAGGTTTTATCCGAGAAAATCCGCGTGATCCGCGGGAAAGCATCCGCCGAGTCCATCGCCAACAAGTAGTGCCGCACACATGAGCCCGGTCTTGCAGCCACCGGCCGTGTCTCCATTTTCCGCCCAACTCCATCATGTCCGAAAATACCGCCGCCACGCCGCCGCCGCCGTCTGATTTGCCTGACACGAAACGCGAGACCGAGTGGCTGACCCTGACCTACCAGCCCAATGCCGCCAACCTGACCGTACGGGCCACCATCGTCGGCATGCTGATCGGCGGCGCGATGAGCCTCTCCAACCTCTACGTC
>JBIJDP010000374.1:0-3700 GCA_044344065.1 Opitutaceae bacterium | reverse complement strand
GGTAGGGCGGGCAGGCGGCGGTGCCGAGGTAGCCCATCTTGTCGATGATGAACTTTTCCAGGCTCTTTGGGTTCAACAGCGCCTTGGTCTCCTGGAAGAGGAAGGTCTTGTTGGCGGAACCGCCGCCCTTGGCGACAAAGAGGAAGTCGTATTGGGCCCCCGTGGTGGCGTAGAGATCGATTTGCGCGGGCAGGTTGGTGCCCGTGTTGACCTCTTTACACATGTCGAGCGGGGCGGTCTGGGAATAGCGGAGATTCTCCTTCGTGTAGCACTCGTAGACGCCCCGGCTGAGCCATTCGGCATCATCGGCGTTGGTCCAGACCTGCTCGCCCTTCTTGCCCATGATGATGGCGGTGCCCGTGTCCTGGCAGAAGGGCAGGATGCCCTGAGCGGCGATTTCCGCGTTTTTCAGCAGCGTGAGGGCGACGTAGCGGTCGTTGGTGCTCGCGGCGGGATCATCAAGGATGGCCGCCACCTGTTGCAGATGCTTCGTGCGCAGCATGAACGAGCAGTCGTGAAACGCCTGCTGCGCCAGATAGGCCAGAGCCGAGGGCTCAACCTTCAGGATCTCGCGACCCTCGCAGGTCGAGGTCGAGACGCCGGCTTGGGAAAGCAGGCGATATGCGGTGTCGTCCTTCCCGTGCGGGAAAGGCTCTTGGTAGACGAATTTAGGCGCGGCCATGGTTAAAAAACGCGGGCGCCCGCGGCGGCTCAGCGCGCGGCGAGCATGGTCCTGATCGTATCGTGAAAACGCGGCAGGTCGGCCGGGGTGACGGCGGGGCCGGTGGCACGATTCCAGCCATTGGGACCGGGCCACGTGCCGTTGCTCAGGAACGCCTCCACCGCCCGCGGCATGCCCGCGACGCTGAAATAGTCCTTTTGCTCCTTTTCGTCGCGGATGCCGCTGAGGAGCGCGGCCGGGAAGGGTGTGATCTGTCCGCTCGAGACATGGGCCAGGTCGTTCAGAATGACAAAGGGACGCGAGTCCACGAGGGTCGTGGCCGGCCGGGGCAGTTCGCCGCGTAGATAGCGGTGGTATTCGAGATGGTTGTCGTGGAGCCCGTCAAAGGGGCCGAGCGGGAAGCGCTCGATGCGTCCGTCATGCCAGCGGATTTCCGCCTGCTGGCCGACGACGTATTTGAGGTCCGCGCGCTCGCAGTTGACCGTCTCGGCATGCAGGCTCTGGCCCGAGCAGGCATGGGACAGGGCGAAGCGCATGTTCGCACCGCCGCTGGTGACGGCCTCGACGAAGAAGGTGTCCGCCCCCTCGATGGCATGGGCCCGGTAGAGCTCGGCGCGCACCTGGGCGATCTGGGCCCAGCTGAGGAGTTCCGGGCCGCCGGCCCAGAACAGCATGTTGTGCACGAAGTGGGCGAGGGCGTTGCCCATGCAGCTGTCGAGCACCACGCGTCCGTCCATCATGAGCCGCCCGGCCCAGTTGTTGCGGCGGAAATAATCCGCCGGGCGCGGCCAGAGGGACAGCAAGGAGGTGCTGCGCACGGCGCCGAATTCGCCCGCGAGGAGGCGCTGTTTCAGGGCCAGCCGCGGCTTTTCAATGATGAAGTTGAAACCCACCAGGGAGGCGTGGCGGGCCTGGCGGTCGCGCACGATCATTTCCTCAAGCTCAAGGTAATCGAGGGTGGGGGGCTTCTCGAGGTAGACGGGGAGGCCGAGTTCAACGCCGGCCTGATGCATCTCGGCATGCAGGTTAATGGGCGTGGGCACCACCAGCAGGTCCAGGTCGCGATGGCACGCGGCGAGCATCGACTTGTAGTCGGGGAAGACGCCGACCCCGCGGTGGGCGAACTGCCAGTTTTGCTGTTCGGCGGCGAAGGCGGCGGCCTGCGGATCGCAGGTGCAGATGAGCCGGGCCAAGCCCCGGTCCTCGAGCCGCTTGACCACATTGTGGTGCCAGCCGGCAAAGCCGCCCATGCCGATAATACCGATACGGATGGGATTCATCAGACGATTTTTAGCTTGGGCAGGTCCTGGCCGTCGATGAGGCCCACGGGCGCTCCGGCGGCATTGACCACGATCAGATCGTCAATGCGATGAGCCTCGAACAGGCGGAGGGCATCAACGCCTAGGGCATCGTCGCGGATGATCTTGGGTGAACGGGTCATGAACTGGGACACAGGTTGAAGCAGGAAATCAGGTCCGGTGAGGGCACTGCGACGGAAATCGCCATCGGTCAGGATGCCCGTCAGCCGGCCCTTTTTCGGGTGCACGAGGGCGATGCTGCCGCTCTTGGCCTTGGTCATGGCGAGGATGGCATCCTGGGTGGTCGCGGTTTCGGGCAGCACGGGCAGGCGGTCGCCGGTGCGCATGATGTCCCGCACCCGCAGGAGCAGGACACGGCCGAGGTTGCCGGCCGGGTGGTAGCGGGCGAAGTCATCGCGGGTGAGTCCGCGGGCTTCCAGCAGCACCATGGCCAGGGCGTCGCCGAGCGCGAGGGCCGCGGTGGTGCTGGCGGTGGGCGCAAGTTCCAGCGGGCAGGCCTCGCGGGGCACCCGGTAGATCAGGCGGTGGTCGGAGTTCTTCGCCAGGTCCGAATCGGTTTGGGCGGTGAAGGCGACGGTCCCGACGCCAAACCGCTTGAGCATGGGCAGGAGGCGCAGGACTTCCTCCGTCTGGCCGCTGTTGCTGAGAATGATGGCCAGATCGCCCTCGGCGCAGAGTCCGAGGTCACCGTGCAGCGCCTGGGTGGCGTCGAGGAAGCAGGAGGAAACGCCGGTGCTGTTGAACGTGCCGGTCAACTTCTGGGCGATATGGGCCGACTTGCCGACCCCGCTGAAGATCAGCTTGCCGCCGGCCGCCACCGTGGCCTCGACGGCCCGGGCCGTGGCGACGAACTCTGCCCCCAGGCCCCGGGCGGTCGCCGTCAATGCGTCACTCTCGATGCGGATGCAGGCGCGGGCGCGGCGGAGGGCGGATTGCGGATGAAGGGCCATTTAGGATTGTGTCGCGGGAACAGAGTGGAAAATTACGACCAACCCATATCCGTTCAATCCCATTCCCGGCCAAGATGATCAAATGCATGAATGTTCCCGGTCTGCTGCTTCTGGGCGCATTGCTCTGCGCGGCCGGTTGCGAGCGCAATCCCGGCGGACCGGCGGGGGCGGAGGCGGACGATGCGAACTACCGGCGCGGGCAACAACTGCTGCGCCAGGACCGCAAACAGGAGGCGCTGGTCGCCTACCTCAAGGCGATTGAGATCCGGGGCGATGCCGCGCCCGATTCACACCTCGAGGCCGGCCTGCTTTACCTGCAGCACGTCAAGGATCCCATCGCCGCAATTTATCATCTGCGCAAATACGTGGAGCTGCGCCCGACGGCGCGCCAGGCCGAACTGGTGCGCGGCCAGATCGACGCCGCGAAGCGCGAGTTTGCCCGCACGCTGCCCGGCAACCCGATGGAGAGCAAAACGCAGCGGCTCGACATGCTCGACCAGGTCGAACGCCTGCAACGCGAAGTCGAGCAACTCAAGGCCGAGCTCAGCATCGCGCGGAGCGGTTCCTCCGCCCCGATCAACCGCCTGCTGATTCCCACCGAATCGGGCGCCACGAACCAACCGCCCCCGGGGCCCATTCTGGTGCAGGAGATGCCCGAGGAGGCCTCGCCCATCACCATGGCGCCCCTGCCCACGCGACCCATGTTTGGCGAACAACCGGCCGAGGCCGCGTCCGCCAAGGCTGAGACG
>JBIJDP010000007.1:0-12453 GCA_044344065.1 Opitutaceae bacterium | reverse complement strand
CCAGTCGGCGCAAGGGTACCAACCGGCGTCCATCCACCAATAGTCGGGCTGGATGCTCTCGCGAACCAAGGCATCGATGAATTGCCTCTCCGAGGCTGCGCTGACCTTGAGTCCGGGGAAAAAGCCCCCGCTGCAAAAGGTGTACATGGGGGCAAGCGGCTTGCCGTCCGGCCGGGGCGAGTTGTGGGCCAGCATCCAGCGCCGCCAGATGTTTTGGGCCCGGATGCGGTCGCCGCGGTAAAACTGTAGGACGACCAGCGGCGACCGAATTTCCTCGCCGGGATGCAAAACCAAGCGGGTCAGTTCCTGCCCGGCGCAGACGCGCAGGCCGTGGCGGTCGTCGCGCTCGAAGCTGGCCGCCCACTGGCCCGGCCAGCCGACCGCAAGCAGGACGCCGCCACCGGACATTTCCACATTCCAATAGGGAAACTCAACATTGGTGGATTTGCCGCCTTTCGGGGCAAACCGCCTCGTCGTACCCGGCCCCATGGCCTCGGTCAGCGGTTCGTAGCTGTCGGCCGTGCAGAAGTCGCCCCGCGTGCGATGAAGCATAAACTCTCCGTCGGCCGGCCGGGAAAATCCGACATCAATGGCCTGGATGTCGGCGAGAATCGGTGTGTCCCGGTCACCGGGATTCCTGAAGTATAGGGTCCATTCGATCGTGGGGAAATCCTGATAGGCGATGCCGACGCAGCGCAGGACCAGTCCCGTTTGGGGATCCGTGTAGGTGAGCGTGAATTCGGTTCGCTCGTCGTCCAGTTGACGACCCGCCCGCTGCAGTCCCCACGTCTTGAGCAGTTCCGCCGAGGGCTTGCCGGCATAGTTGAAGGAAAAGAATGGCCGGCCCTCCGGCGATGCGGGACCGGCAGCGAACCGCTCCGCCATCCACTGCTTCGCTGCGACCATCTCTGCACCGGTGGGCGTGGCGGCCTGGTCGGATTGGGCGGCAAGCAATCCTGACGCGGCGACGAGACCGAGCACGCTGCGGGGAAACGGGCCCGGGCGGGCATTTGGGGAGGAGGGGCACATGGGGCTTGGGGAGACTGCCGGGACATGCAACATCGCGCCCCGGGCATTGCGGGGTGGATTTAGGCATTACTCCCCCGATTGTCAAAGCCGCCACCGCGCCGCGGCCAATCTGTCATTGTCAGGGAACTTGGGCTTTTCTCCAACCCACCGGCCGTATAAACTAAGCCATGCTGGCACGATTGCCCTTCGTCGTGGTTGTCAGGAGCGCATGTTGGATAGACGAGCCTGGCTCCACGGTCCCGCCTGTTGATGGTAGCGGCCAGCGCGCACGATTATGAACTCGGCCACTCGCTCACCTTGTTCACGACGGGACAGGTCCCAATCACGGCTGCGGGCGGTCAATGCCACGTGGCTGACGGTCTGCCTCCTGCTTTCAGCCTGCGCTTCCAACAACGAACAACCGCAACTGCTCGTCTACGGCGAGATCAGGCTGACGCCAGAGATGAAAACATCGGCCTTGGCGTAGTCCGCCCGATTCCCCCTTTCACCCTTGAGCAGCCGTCTGACAAGGAAAGCGGCGCATCTGATATCGCCGTCAACGCCGCCCAAGGCGACGCTGCTGTCCTGGGGACGGTCTTTTTCGCCCTGGGCAGTGCGGCAAGTTTGACCTTCGGTCTGAGTGAAACAGGAAAGGTTGGCCGCCGCGCGATCCATCAATGCAGTCGCGCATGAATACCAACTGGACGAGCAGATCGCCCAAGCCATCACCCGACATGTCCAGCAGACACAGGCCCGACAGATCCAACCATTGCATGACAGCATCCCCATGGAGCAGACTTTGCCCAAGGATCGCTTTGGTCACGTTGGCGTTGATGCAGCGCATTGGATCGAACCTCTGCCGCGACTGAATCTACCCTTCGACACGGTGATCCTACTGCGTGTGAGGTTTCAGGGGTTTCGCACCATTCCCAGTGAAAAGGTAGGCTGGACGACATTATTTGACCCGATCAACCCTCATATGGCCTTGGTACTGCAGGCCTATGTTACTGCGGTACGGGCCAATAACGGGACCGAGTTGGGTGGACTGACCATCTACTACGAAAGCAATCCTCGGAGATTCCGAGAATTGACCGCTCATGACGCAAAGGCACTTCGCCTCGCATACCAGGCGGGACTTGAGGAAATCAATGCTGTCATCGCGTCACGCATCACCACGCCCCAGCCCCACTGATCACGGGGGAATACCCTGCGGTCACCGCGTCTGCGCGTGAATTGTTTGCGTGGGAAACAGTGCCCTAGCTGCCACTCGGCGGTGCGTAGGGGATCTCCACCGTGCCCTTGGAATTTTTCGCGAAGTACGGGGCCGCTAACTTGATGATCTCCGGCACCATCCGCCGTGCCTCGGGCGTCCCCTTGCCGGCAAACCAGGCATGGATTTCCCAGGCCGCTGACGCCGGATGTTTGTTCCATTCCTCCTTGGGCAATGCGGCCAGGCGCCGGTAGTGGGCGGTGGGCACGGCCTGGATGCTGACCGACACCATGGAGACCACCGCCGGGGGTTGCTGAATGTGAGGTCCGGTTTTTGTCAGCCGGGGCATGCTATAGGTCGTCGTGACCGGAATGCGATTGTCCGTCGGGGCGACTCCCAAATTGAGGTTATCCCCGCCGGCCAACGACATTTCCGGTTCACTGGCCGGGAGCAGTTTCCAGGCACCATCGCTCAGGTAGTTCACGAAAATCGTGAGTTCGGCCCCGGCGTGGTCAACCGGGACATAGCCGGCGCTGATGAGGTTCGCCTGGACCGCGGCCGCGATCTCCCCGAACTCCGGCTGGGCCTGGTTGCGCGGGCTCTGGACGATTTCGAACTTCCTCAAACCGGCCGCATCGGCCTGCGCAAAGGCACTGACGGAAATTGCGGGTGATTTTTCCGGCACCGTGGCACAACCCGCAACCAACAGGAAACTTGACGTGATCAAGGCCAGCGGCGTGAGTTTCATGGGATGAACCCTAATGTCATCCGTCCCCGGGATCAATGCTTGAGCCGGAGAGATGCAGTCGGCGCAGAACTGCCTCGATGCTGGCGGAACCGGATGGTGCTGCCCGCAGGCTGCCGGCGCGCCGACTGGTTCCGGTTAAGGCAGCACCAGCTTGAGCACGAACAGGCCGCCCGCCAGCCACAGCAGGATCATGGTGCGGTCCCGGGCCTGCTTGGTCTTCACCCGCAGGTCCATTTGCATTTCGCGCTGCTCCTGCATGTTTCTTTGCAGCATCATGGCCAGGTCGCGCAGCTCCTGCTTCACCGCGACCCGTTCGCTCACGAGCCGCCTTTGCTCCGCCTGGGCCGCTGTCTCCGCCAGCCGCATCATGGCCGCCAGGGCGGCGTGCCAGGCCGGACCGTCCGGCAGTTTCTCGGCATCGAGGGCGATCATTTTGGTGCTGACCAGGGCGCGGGTGACATAATCACGGCGACGATCGCTCAACAACCGGCGTTCGACGCGCGATGGATTTGATGATCGGGAGGATTTTCTGCGGTTTTGAATGAGCATTGGCACCGCGCATTCCTGCGAATCCACCGCGCTTAACAACGGCGGAGAATACTTAGCTGTTTGGACGGAACGCAGACAATTGCCCGATTCCATCCTGTCCTCAGGAACGAATCCTCCACCTCCTGCTCCCGGACTGACCACGGCCCGCGCATACGCCGGCCGGTTTCTGCCCGGTTAAAAACATGCCGAATCACCCGACGGCAGATCAGCCCCCGCCCAGGCAGGCTTTGATCGCATCCATGATTTCCTTGATCGTGCACGACTTGTTGATGAAAGCCGCCGCCCCGAGGGCCCGGGCCCTCTGGTGGTGCTCTTCCTCCACCATGACCGACAGCACAATGACCGGAATCGTGCGCACCCGCTCGTCCGCCCGCAGCGCCTGGAGGAACGCAAAGCCGTCAAGCACGGGCATCTCCAGGTCCGTTATGATCAGATCGGGAGATTCCTGAAGGGCCATTTCCAGCCCTTGCTGCCCATCGGAGGCCACCGTGTATACCAGGCCCTCATACTCCAGGTTCTGGGCCAGCAGGACCCGGAGAACCTGATCGTCCTCCACGAGGAGAATGCGGCGGGATTTGGGCGGTGATTCCACGGACTTGCTGGGATGCGGCGAATTGCCGGAGAACCCAAACAAAGGCCACTCCATTCAGAATGACACTGAGGCCAGCTTGTTGCCCCAGGCCATGATCAGTGCGGCCGCGATCAGGCAGGCAATGGCGTAGTACATCTGCCGGCGCGGACGCCCGGTCACGCCGTGCCATTCGCCGCTCAGGAAGCCCAGGCCCTGGCCGCCGAGCATCTGCGATGCCTGCTGGATGCCGAGGCCGACCGAGGCCCCGAGGGCGCCAAGCGCGCGCATGCCTGCGCCCATGAGCACGATGCCGACCGCCAGGTTGATCCCCATGAAGGTGGCCAGGGCCGCCTCCGTCCAATTGCGGCGGAGCACGCCGAAGGATTTATTCCGCGCCATCAGGTAAAGCGGATAGACGAGGTTCACCAGCGCGCCGCCAAAAAGGCCCACGGCCCAGACGGCAAAGGTTGCGGGCACTTCGGATGCACCGGCGGACTGCATGGCGTGCATGATCGGACCCTGCCCGTAGACAAAGGCCAGTCCCATGCCGCAGGAGAGCAACCCGGCGACGGCCGCCATGACGAGTCCGCCCGAGAAGCTGCCGGCATGGAGCGCACGGTGCGGCAGCGCCCGCTCGCGGCCAAAGCCCGCGAGTGCCGCGAATCCGACCCCGAGCAGCATGACGCCGACCCCGGCGAGCACGGTGAGTCCGGCCGTTGAAAAGAGATCGGGAGCGTTCTGAAAGCGGCCGGAACCCTTGACGATAAGTGGTAGCGTCACGCCAAGAGATGCGCCGAGCCCGGTGAGGATCGCACCCGTGAGCGCCACGCCGATGCGGACGAGGCACAGGCCGGAGAGCACGTTGGCAACGCCCCAGCCCACGGCCCAGAGGTTGGCGGTGATGATCGTGCCGGCGGGGATTTGCGCGAGGGCCTCGAGGGCATTGGGGCAAAGCAGAAGCGTCACCGCCCACGGCAATATGATCAGCCCCGTGAGCATCCCGAGAAACCACCAGTGCTCGAACCGGAACTGTTTCATCAATTTCATCGGCCATGCGCCGCTGCCCACGAGCAGTCCGGCGAGGGCGACGAGGAGAATGCCGATGGCAGGATGCGAGGACATGAAGGTTGGGGAGCGTGGGCAGTCCGGAGGAAGGTTTAAAGGAGGAAGCCATGAAACCGGGAAGAGGGACGGCAATGCCTCAACCAAACCGGCATGCGTATTGACAGGAGGTAACAGAGCAAGCTGAGGGGCCCCGATCCGAGGATGCGGATTTCACCTTGGAATCCTGGGCATAATCCCTCCGTTTCCTCTGCTGCCTCCTGTAAAATGTCTGTTTCCCGCCTTTGCGCGCAGTGGCAGGACAGGTCCGAACCCCGCCTTCAATTCCCACGCTGGATTCCAATCTTTCTCGTTCTCTTTATCTTTCTCTTTCTCCTGCCTTGGAAATTGGCGATTGATTGCGCAATCGGACGCATTCCCTTTCGATCCGGAGAAAGAGAAAGAGAAAGATAAAGAGAACGAGAAAGATTGGATTTGATAGCGGAAATTGAAGGCGGGGATCGGAATTCCCGCCCTGCAACAATCATCAGATATTTTCGTCCTGTCCCGGCACCGTCTCGGGTTTGTTCGCCGGGAGGTGCTGCGGTAAAAAGAGATAGTAATTCATCAGCCACCAGCTGCGGGAGGGGCGGTAAAGCAAGGCGGGCACCAGAATCGCCCCGACGCCGGCCAGCACGATCGCGGTCGTGGTGCCGATGACCTTGTAATAGGCCAGCACCAGCACGGGCGTGAGAAAGCCCACGAGGGTCACGCCATAGTTCAGGGAGAGCGAGCCAAGGAAGAAACCCTCGTCGCGCTCGATGCGGAGGCCGCATTGCGGGCAGGCCTGGTTGACCTCAAAGAGGGTGCCGGCCTTGAAGATCGTGCGACCGCCGCAATTCGGGCAGCGGTTGGTCAGACCCCGGGCGACAATCTGGACTCGCGTGACTTTCATCGGCGCACACTACGGTTAATTGTGCCGGTCAGGCCATGGATATTTTAGCTTAAAGTAGGGCAGGTCTGTGACCTGCCATCTCACGCCTAATCGCGGATGTGGCGTCCTCGGGGCAGGTCGGAGACCTGCCCTACTTGGGCTCACTCCTCCACCTCGATACAGAAGGGCGCGAACACTTCGCGGCCGGCGAGGTTGACCTGGCTCCAGATGATGTACCGGCCGGGCTGCGGGATGGTGATCTTGAAATTCAGCTCGGGCTGGGTGGCATCGAGGGGTCGCGTGAGATCGGCCTCGGCGGGATGCAGGTGGGCAAAGCCGCTGCGGGCCTCGTCGAAAGCGACGAGATGGGCGAACGCCCCCATCACGGGCTCAAGGGGCACGCGGCCGCCCTGCGCGTTCACAACCGTGAACTTCAAATCCAGCGTTTGCCGGGTGCGCAAAGGCGCGGCGGAAGGAGTGAGGGTGAAGCGATAGCCCTCGCGCTCCACCGAGAGCGCCGGCTCGTGCTGCATGACCATGGTCAGTCCGCCGGGCGCGCGACTGCCGCCCACGGCCAGGTCAGCCGAGGCATAGAGTCCGCGGGCGGTGGCGGCCGGCGTGAAATCCGCAAAGACGCGGTAGGTGCCCTCGCGCCGAGGGGCGAAGGCAAAGGTCCATTCACCCGGCTGCTTGCCGGGTTCGGGATGCACGTGCTGGTAGTCATCAAGCCACGGATTAATGACCAGGAGGTGCAGCCGCCGGGTGTGCGTCACGAGGAGGTCCTCGGGGGCGATGCGTTTGCCGCTCGAGGTTTGCAGCGTGACCGTAAAGCGGCCCTCGCGGCCGGGCATGACCGGGACTTCGGCCGCCGTAATCGTCATCGCGACCGGTGAACGCATGGCCACGACGGGGATGAACTGCGGGTTGAGCGGATCGCAAAACTCGATGGAATTGGTTTCGGCCACGCGGAAATCCATGTGGCTGAGATTCGTGCCCGTGGGCATGAGCCGGAACCCGAGATAAAGCGCGATTGCCCCGAGGGTGATGAGAATAACCGAGCGAAAGGGAGTCGGAGCGGGGTTATTCATGCCTTAAAGGTAGGAGCCTGCTTGCAGGCGATCGTTTGGAATGAAGGTGTGATCGGGCGCATACGAGGTGCGCCTCTACAAGATGCATCGCCTGCAAGCAGGCTCCTACCCCTGGTCACCGAGTCAGACGGCGACGTCATGGCGTTTCTTGCAGTTAACAAATTCATTTCACTTCGCTACCGCCGCGCGGCGCATCTTCGCCACGAAGTCCCCCGGCTCCCACACGCTGCCGTCGGCGCGGTGGGCGATGCGGCCGTTGGCGTCGATCAGCACGGTGGCGAGGGTGTGCTTGATGAGTTCGCCCTCGAAGGACGCGATGACGCCGAACTGCGCGAGGAGGTCCTTGATGGCGCTCTCGGGACCGGTGAGGAAGGAGAAGTTCGTGGTGTCGATGCCGCGGGCATCGGCGTATTCCTTGAGCACACCGGGGGTGTCGTAGGCGGGATCGAGGGTGATGGACACGAACTCGATGTTCGGCACGCCGGCCTCCTTCGCGAGGCGCTGGGTCTCCATCATCTTGGAGGTCGAGAGCGGGCACATGGTCGCGACGGGGCAGCGGGTGAAGATGAAGTTGAGCATGACCTGCCTGCCGCGGAAGCGGGCGCTGCGCACCACCGCCCCGGTCTGGTCATAGAGGGCGAAATCAGGCAGTTCCTCCCCCACCTCGCGGTAAACGCCCCGGCCCCGGATCATGGTATCCTGCCTGAGGGCATTGGCCCCGGCTGCCACGGCGGCCACCACGGTGCGGTCGTCGGGCCAGATTTTTTCGAGACGGAAGTCGCCCTTGTCGCTGGGGACCATCTCGGCGCGGATGCGCTGGCCGGGTTTGGCGATGGCAAGGTCGCCGGCGGAGACGAGGAACTCCATGGTCATCTCGGGCATGTAGTCGGGAATCGCATCATGGTGCACGATGAGCACCTTGCGCGCGGGATCGGCGGAAATCACCTCGCCGGTGACCGGGTAGCGCTTCTCCGCCGGGGCAGCAGGCGCCGTTGGGGCGGCCGGCTTCGGCTGGCCGCATCCGGCCAGGATCAGCAGGGTCAGGGCGGCAGTCAGTCTCAGGGCGCGCGATTGCATGGTCCTACGGATTCGCCGGTGGATAAATTTGTCAAAGGGTTTGCGGAGTTCATCCGGACCGCTTCTATCTGGCAGTTTTCCCGCTCATGGCCCTCCCCGCAGCCCAATCCAACCGCTCCACGTACCAGGCGCCGCTCGCCTGGTTTGCCGCGATTGGCAGCGCCTGGGTGTTCGTACTCGTGACGCTGGGCGCGTTCACCACCAGCATCGGCGCGGGCATGGCCTTCGCCGACTGGCCGCTGTCCAACGGCTCGGTCAATCCGCATGGCTGGCTGGAGGATATCGCGATGTTTGCCGAGCACTCCCACCGGCTGTCGGGCACCCTGATGGGGCTCATCACCCTGACGCTCGCCCTTTGGCTGTGGCGGCGCGAACCGCGGCGCTGGCTGCGTCAGCTCGGCTGGACCGCCCTCGTCATCGTCATCGTCCAGGGACTCATCGGCGGAAAACGCGTCCTGCTCGATTCGCTGGCGGTGCCGGGCTTTGAGATGACCCTGGGGCAGATGCTGCGCATCCCGCACGGGATCCTGGCGCATCTTTACGTGTGCATCCTGTTCGCCATCGCCGTCTCGCTCTCGCGGCACTGGCGCGAGCGTCCGGCCCCGGTCTTGCCCGGACTGCGGTGGGCGGGTCTGGTCTGCACCGTGCTGATGGTCGCGCAACTGACCATTGCCGCCACGATGCGGCACAACTTCGCGGGACTCGCCATCCCGACGTTTCCCTATTCCAACGCCGAGGGCGACTGGCTGCCGTCGGGCTGGAACTTCCTCGTGGGCATCCACTTCGCGCACCGGGCCATGGCCGTGGTGCTCACTGTCGTTCTGGGCTGGTTCGCCTGGCGCCTATGGCGCGATCAGGGTGCGACCCTGTTGATGCGCTGCGGCGCCTCGCTCCTCGTGAGCCTGCTGGCCCTGCAGATCCTGCTCGGCGCGCACGTCATCTGGCAGCTGCGCGAACCGCATGTGACCACCGCGCATGTCGTCGTGGGGGCCCTGCTGCTCGCCGTCACTTTCACCCTGACCTGGCTCGCGCACCGGGATTTGATCGAGACGCATCCACCGACGGCATGAACGACACCACCAACAAGGCGGTTTTTGGCGATTACGTGGAGCTCACTAAGCCGCGGCTGAGCGCCCTGTCGGTCATCACCGCGCTGGTCGGCTATGCGGCGGGCCGGCCGCCGTTCATTGCCGGCGAGCTCTTTGCGGTGGTCGTGGGCACCAGCCTAGCGGCCGGCGGCGTGGCGGCCCTCAACCAGTGGCTGGAGCACGACACCGACGCGCAGATGAAGCGCACGGCGGACCGCCCCATTCCCACGGGCAAGGTTGCCACGGGCTCCGCCTTCGTCCTCGGCGCGCTGATGTGCGCCGCGGCCCTCGGGCTCATTTTCGTCAAGGTGAACGGGCTGGCCGCGTTCTTCACCCTGCTGACCATCATTTCCTACCTCGGCTGGTACACGCCGGCGAAGCGCTGGTCGCGCTGGAGCACCGAGATCGGCGCGCTGGCGGGAGCCTTTCCCCCATTGATCGGCTGGGCGGCGGCCGAGGGGCGGATCACCGCCCTCGGGTGGATCCTGTTCGGCGTGCTGTTCTTCTGGCAGATGCCGCACTTCATGGCCATCGCCTGGACCTACCGGCGCGACTATGCCGCGGTGCATTTTCCCATGCTGCCCGTGCGCGATGAATCCGGCGCCAAGGTGGCCGCCTGGTCGTTCGTCAACACGGTCGCCCTCTTCGTCGTGAGCCTGCTGCCGACGATCCTCGGGCTGGCCACGTGGTGGTATTTCGCCGCGGCCAGCCTTGGCGGACTCTGGTTTTTGTACCGGGCCACGGTGTTCCTGCGCCCGGTTGGGCGCGACGTGGCCGCGCGCCGGCTGTTTTTCGGTTCAATCATCTACCTGCCCATCGTGCTCGGGGCGCTGGTGGCCGATCGCGTAATCTTTTTCTGACCCGTCATGACCATCCAGGACATACCCGCCCTCAACGCCTCGCTGAACGCCCTGGCCACGGTGCTGCTGACCGCGGGTTTTATCCTGATCAAAACCGGCAGCAAGGAAGCGCACCGCCGGGTGATGATCAGCGCCTGCGTGGTTTCCGCCGTATTTCTGGTCGGCTACGTGGGGCACAAGATTCTGGTGCGCGGTGTGCACACCCCCTTTGGCGGCGAGGGCACGATCCGCACGGTCTACTATGTGATGCTGTTCACCCACATCATCCTCGCCATGGCCATCGCCTACCTTGTGCCGCGGACATTCCTGCTGGCGATAAGGGGCGAGTACGAGCGCCACAAGGCTTGGGCGAAGTGGACGTTTCCGATCTGGTACTACGTCTCGATCACCGGCGTGCTGGTATATTTCTTTCTGTACCAGTGGTGGCCCGCGGCGCGCTGACGCGCGCCGAACGTTCAACGCTTAACGCTCAACGTTTAACGCTCAAGTGCAGGCAATGAAGAAGCCGCGGTAGCAAAGCTACACGCGGCTTCAAGGAGGTTAAAAGTTAAGTGTTAAACGTTGAGCGTTGAGCGTTCCGTCCGCGTCAGCGGACGGTGATCACGCCCTTCATCCCCACCTGGTAATGCGCCGGGAATGAGCACAGGAAGGGATATTCCCCCGCTGCGGTGAACTTCACGATGATGCTGTCCGACTGCTTGGGCCCGAGCATCTTGGTGTGGGCGATGACTTCACCGGCCAGGGCGGCCGGGATGTAGTCCGTGGCAATGGCCGCGGCGGCGGCGGTGGCGAAGGCGGCGGAATCGCTCCCGGCCTTGAGCACCACAAGGTTGTGCGCCATGGCCTGCTTGGGCATCGAGCCGATGTTGATCAGGCTGAGGCGGACCTCCTCGCCTACGGCCAGGGTGATGGAGTTCATGTTGTACTTCATCGAATCATTGGCCGTGAGTTCGATGGTCCGGGGGCCGGCGGCGGCCGCGGGTCCGGCGGGAGAGGCGGCTTCTTCCCTCGGGGAGCAACCGGTGACAACGAGCGCCAGGAGCGCAGTGGTGAGGAGGAGGGGGAGTTTCATAACGGGGTGAAAGTAGACCCTGCGCGGGTCATTGCAAACGCATCAGTTGATTAGTGCGCGACTAATGGACCCGGACAGGCAGGACAATTGCTGCACAGTGCCCCGGGCAAGACCCCGCATGGGTCCGCGAAACGGCCCGAACGGGCGGCTTATGACCCGGATTGCATCAGTTTTCTTAAACCTCCGGCTTATGATTACAGGTACGGGAGACAATTATTGCGCAGTTCCCCGGCAAGGGGGCCGGGAACGAGGGACGAAAAGGCAAAATCTGCGCGGAATATGACTTGAAATGCGCAGACGTTCTTAAACGCTCATGGCGGTTGGCTACCCCGCCAACCTTTATCTTTTATCAGTCAGAACACACACATGCGTTTGTCCTATCTCTTACCTGGCCTTGGCCGTTGGGGACGAGCCGCCCTGGCAATGGGCGGTCTCGCCGTCCTGCCTGGCTGCGATTTCAACTTCTGGCGCATGGATGGCCATCAGACCACCATGATCGCGGCCGGCCCCGTCGCCAAGGCCCAGCTCGACGTGTTCTACGTCACTTGCTGGGTCACGCTCGTGATCTTCATCCTGGTGGGTGCGGTGCTGGCGTATGCGACCTTCAAGTTCAAGGCGCGCAGCGACGCCGACGAGCATGCGGAACCGCCGGAGCAGGGCCACGGCAACCCGCTCATCGAGCTGGGACTCATCGGCGCCTCCATCTTCGCCCTCGTCCTCATCGCCATCCCCACCCTCAAGGGCATCTGGTACACCTACGAGCCGCCCGCCGAGCAGAAGGGAAACATCTACGAGGTCACCGCCACGGGCTACCAGTGGTGGTTCAAGTTCGAATACCCCAAGGAACAGATTGACGGCGTCGGCCCGCTGGTCACCGGCAACGAGCTCGTCATCCCCGCCGGCCGCCCGGTGGTCATCCAGTTGCGCACCGTCGACGTCATCCACTCGTTCTGGGTGCCCAAGCTCGCCGGCAAGGTCGACATGATCCCGAACCGCGGCAACCACCTCTGGCTGCAGGCCGACGAACCCGGCTACTTCTGGGGCCAGTGCGCCGAGTACTGCGGTGATTCGCACGCCGTCATGCGCTTCCGCGTGATCGCCCTTTCCGAAAAGGACTTTGCCGACTGGGTTGCGGGCCAGAAGCAGACCGCCCGCACCGTCGCCGCCCAGACCGCCTCCGCCGAGGGCGCCAAGGTCCAGTTCGCCT
>JBIJDP010000373.1:0-3725 GCA_044344065.1 Opitutaceae bacterium | reverse complement strand
AACAACTTCATCACTCCGCAGATCGTCCTGCAGTCCGCCACCCGCCACCCGCTCTCCGTCGCCATCTTCAACCTCCGCGGCCTCTACGGCGCCGAATACAGCCTCATCATGGCCGGCACCCTCATATCGATCGCGCCGGTCATGTGCCTCTTCCTGCTCCTGCAGAAGGAATTCATCTCCGGGCTGACCAGCGGCGCGGTCAAAGGCTGACGCCCGGGCCGCGGCGGCCCGGGCGAACTTCCAACATTCAACATCCAACGCTCAACGTCCAAGGACGGATTCAGACCGGTCATTCAATTCGGTGGCTGCGAAACCGAACCGTTTTCCAATAGGCCGCCAGCTTGCTGGCGCCATCAGAGCGGGAGCAAGCTCCCTGCCTACTCGGCAACTGGATCGTTCCGGATTCGGCATTAGGCATTAGGCATTCGTCATCTCAGTCCACATGAGTGTTAAACGTTGAACGTTAAGCGTTAAAAGTTCCTCCCCATTTCTCCCGCTACTTTTTCCCCCAGGACATAATTGGATGTTGAATGTTGGACGTTGGATGTTGGACGTTCATTACACCCCACCCTTCCACACCATGAAGCTCCCCGACAACCTCGATCAAAACGTCTCCAAGTCCGTCATCCCCACCCGCCGCGTCGCCGGCCAGCTCGAGGCCGCCCTCGAACGCAAGGCCCGCTACCCGTTCAGATTCCCCCGCGACTCCCGTCCGCTGGGCGGCCAGTTCACGGTCCAGGAAAACTCCCGCCGGCTCCTGCGCTACTTCTACTTTGAGCGCCGCCTCATGCAGGCGCTCGGCGCGTGGACGCTCACCATTCCCGAGTTCGAGGTGAAGCTCGAGACCGGCCGCCACATCTTCTGGCACGCCGATGCCGCCCGCTTCCTGCGTGAACGCCTCACCGAGCAGGAGATGCGCCCCAAGGCCATCGACGCCTTCCGCGATGCCGGGGTCGACCGCCTCATCGAGGAAATCCTCAGCGCCAACTCCGCCGCCGAGTTCCTGGTCGGTGTCCATCAGGTCGCCGGTCGCGCCCTCACCACGGCCTACCGCCACCACTGCGACCTCACCGACCAGGTCACCGACACCCCGACCATCCGTTGCCTGCGCCGCATCCTCTCCGACCAGGAGCCCATGCTCGCCTGGGCCGACGCCGCGATCGCCGCCTACATCGAGGGCGGCGTGGACGAGGCTGGTCTGGCCCAATGGCGCTGGCACCTCGACCGCCTGCTCCGCTCCATCGGCGGCGTCACGGGCGCCGATCCCCGCGGCGAGGCCCCCACCCCGCTGCGAATCGACACCAAGCCCTTCGAGCGCGGCACCGTGCCCAACCGCGATGTGCGCTTCGACACCTTCAAGAACACCGGCGACTACGATGCCGCCGACGGTGGCGAACGCTTCCCCGCCGATTCGTACGAATCCCTCCGCCTCCGCTTCATCCGCACGCAACGGGACGAGGTGGATGCGATCGAGGCCTTCGGCACCTTCATCTGGGACATCCGCTTCAAGGACTTCGACGCCGAGTACGACCTCGCCCGCATCACCTGGGACGAGGCCCGCCACACCGAGATCGGCCACCGCGCCATGCTCATCGCCGGCTACGATCCCTTCGAGCTCCGCAACCGCCTCACCGGCTCCACCTGCCGCGGGCCGATGGACCCGGCCTTCGCCATGGCCGAGATCAACCTCTTCGGCGAAGTCGGCGTCCTCAAGACCATCAACCAGCTCATTGATGCCGCCGCCGACCGCAACGACGAGGTCCTCCGCCATGTCGCCGACTACATCCGTTCCGACGAGCGCACCCATGTCCGCAAGGGCGGCCGCATCATCGGTGTCATGACCACGCTCGAGGCCAAGGCCCTCGAGCAGCGCACCCGCGAACTCTTCACCGAATGCCTCGTCAGCCTTGGCGCGGTGAAAAAGGACATGGATGTCTTCACCGTCTCCCGCGAGGACATCGAGCGCCTCGTGGGCGAGTGAATGAAGCACCTGCTCGACAACATCGTCTGGCATTCCCTCGTCGGCGCACATTCCCGGTTCTCGGCCGGCACGGATGAAACCCGCCGGTATGCGGTCGGGTTTTCCCCGATCGTCGGCTTTGCCAATCCCACCCGGCCGAACCTGTCGGCGCTGACTGCCTTCTGCGAACCCGGCGAGCATTTCTACTGCGACGGCTGGTCGGGTCCGGCGTCCGCCGGCTGGCACGTCGAGACCGAATCCACCATGTACAAGATGGTCTGGGAGGGGACGATTCCGGCCCAAGACGAGGCGCCCGAGGCGATCCGGCTGGCGGCAGAGCATGCCGGCCAGGCGCTTGAACTCGCCAAGCTGACCAATCCCGGGCCGTTCGGGTTGCGGACCATCGAACTGGGCGAATACTTCGGCTGTTTCGAGGGCCCCCGCCTCATCGCCATGGCCGGCGAGCGCATGTGCGCCGGCCCGTTCCATGAAATCAGCGCGGTGTGCACGCATCCCGAGTTCCAAGGCCGCGGCCTGGCCCGCCGGCTGATGATGAAACTCATCCGCCGGCAGATGCAGCGCGAGAAAACACCCTTCCTGCATGTCATGACCGCAAATGACCGCGCCCATGGACTCTACCTGCGCATGGGCTTCCGCGACTACCGGCAGTCGGTCGTGCGCGTCATCGCACCGGGCTAAAGCCCACAGTCCGAAAGAATCGGTTTTTCGAGCAGGTAGCTACGAGCGTCGGCGAGTGGTAGCTTGTCGTACGCAGCAAGTAATCCACTCGCTCATGCTCGCAGTTCCCTCCTGTAGGAGCGGCTTTACGCCACGATGCTGAGTTCCCGATCGCGGCATAAAGCCGCTCCTACAGGAAACCAGGCAGGTCACAGACCTGCCCTACTTGATTTCACGCGTTCTAGATCTTCACGTGCGCGAGCAGGGCGCGCTCTTCCGCTTCCGGCAGCGGTTCGCCGTTCACTTCGAGAATGCGACGGGCCAACGGCTCCAATTGCTCCGCCGGCACCTCGACCACGCCACGGCCCTGCCGCCATTGGATGACCGGTAGGCCATAGGATTTGTTTTCCAGCACCACGCGGGCGTAGGCCCGGCGCATCGCACGCATTGAGCCACGCGTATCGTCTGTTCTCGGCAACAATGCCATGGGTTCATCAATCCTATTTGAAGGTTGCTCCGGCATGAATTCCACATTGGCGCCACTTTCGATCAACGCAAGTCGACTGGAGTCCACGACATCCATCACCCCGTCTTTTCTTCGGCCACGAGGTAAGGAGACCCACTGGTATTGTCATATAGACGCCACCAATCAACCAACGGGCGATACAGGACTGCGAGATTGCGTATGCCCAGGTGGAATCGGCGTTGCTGGACAAGGTCAGGAATATCATGCCCGCCCTTGACCACACGCTGCTTCACCCTGCGACGTGTTATGCCAAGGTCAGGTATCCATAAAAAATCCAGACGGATGCTATATCCGCACTCCCGACAATTTTTGAGAAGTGGAGCATAGGCCCGGCCCGAAAGCGTAGATTCAAAGGAAAAGTCCTGCCGCTTTTCCACCAATTCACGCAGTTGCAACGACATGATCCGGCCGGCCTCAAAGGCGGCCCGTTCGGGAGCCGAGGGTGATATGCTCGCCGCAATCACATCGGCATTCACAAACACACTGCAATGCGCTTCAGGGATCAGGTAGTCCTGCACGTAGGTGCTTTTCCCCGCCCCGTTCGGTCCCGCGATGATGTAG
>JBIJDP010000372.1:0-3754 GCA_044344065.1 Opitutaceae bacterium | reverse complement strand
GAAATGCGTGAAGCGTCCATAACCCGCGACGCGATGGGGTTGATCGTCGATCGTGAGCGTGCTGTGGCTGCGGTGGTTGAGCCGGTAAACCTGCCAGCGCTGCGAATCCTGGGCCTTGTTCCAGAGGTCGATGTTCTTTGATTCGAGCGAGTAGTAGTCCTGCATGCCGAGCTCGATGCCCCAGCGCACGCCGTCGGCCTCGAGCACGAACGAGCCGGCGTCCATGTGCGCGTGGTTGAGTTCGGCGGCCCCGCCCTTGATCCCGAGGTAGAGCGCGGCGGGATCGGTCCATGATTCCCGGAAGACCGCGATGGGATTCACGCCCCGGCCCAGCCAGCGCAAGGGCAGGGCGGGAGTGGCCACGGTGGCCGGCTGGTCGGGCCACCAAAGCATGGTCAGGACGGCGAAGCGGTCGCGCAGCGCGGCGGGCAGTCCGTGGGCGGGGTCCTGCAACTGGCGCAGTTCGGTGGCGATCAAACCGGGATCGCCCAGCCGCCGGGCAAACCAGAAAAGCGCGGGTTGGAACTGCGGCCGCTCGACCCCGTCGGAAAAATTATAGGAGCGGCCCGAGGGCGCGGTCATCTGCGCGACGCCGCCGGCGCTGGCGAGAAAGCCCGGGCGGGCGGCGAGATCCCAGTCGGTGCCGAGGGCGGATTCGAGGGCGCAGTTGAGCAGCACCTGGTAGGTGGTTCCATAACCCCAGTAGCTCGGCCCCTCGGGGTAGACACCGTCGGGGGCGTAAGGCGCGAGGCCGTGGCCGATGTGGGCACGGGTGAGGTTGAGCACCTGGCGGGCGAGGGCCGGGTCGGCTTCGGCAGTGACGAGGGCGCCGAGGCTGAGGCCACCCCAGCACACCTGATTCCAGTTGTGCTGGGCGATATGCCACCAGTTGTGCGGGAGGGACGGATCGAGGCCGGGGCGCAGGCCCTTTTCGATGATGGCCTGGTGGACGGTGGCGTGCGCTGCCGGTGTCAGGACGTCGTCGAGCCAGTCGCAGCCGATGGCCAGCGCCAGGGTCATCTCGCCGGTGTCGAGAAAGTGGGACGGATTCCAGTCAGGGAAGGCCGCGGCGGCGAGCATCTCGGCCTCGGCCCGGCGCGCGTAGGCGGGGTCGCCGGACATGCGGTAGGCGTAGGCGAGTCCAAGGACGCGTCCGACCACCTCGCGGGAGACGCCCAGGAGCCGGCGGCCGGTTTTTTCGTAACGGGAGGGAGGCGCGGTGAGCGTCTGCTGCGCCGCCTGCATCAGGCCGGCGTGGAAGGCGGCGGCCAGGGGATCGGCGGCGACCCGGGCGCGGATCGCGAACCAATCCGCGGCGGTGGCCAGCAGGCGGGGGTGGCCGGGGCGCAAGTGGGCGAGCGGGTCGAGGTCAGACGGGGATTGGGCGGACATAGGGAGGGCGGCACCCAGGCAGAGGATGATCAAGGCAAGCGAACAGGGGAGACAACGGGGCGACACGGTCGGGAATACTGACGGAATGCGCGGTGGCGTCCATGGCGGATGCGGCGGACGGTTTGATCCGATCCAGGCAATTTAACCGCAAAGAACGCAGAGAGCGCAAAGACCAGAAGACTTAACCACTAATGCACACTAATTGACACTAATGTGAGGATCCCAATCCGACCTTTCTCCATCAAGATTCCATTCCCCAAATATTAGTGTGAATCAGTGTGCATTAGTGGTTCCTGGCTTGGTCCCTTGCGTTCCCTGCGTTTATTGCGGTTAAACCCGGATTGGATTCTGCCGGACCATCCGAAAACGGGGGGCTTTTGTTCGATGGATTGTGGTGGTTGGCTGGGGGCTTAACCCTCGACCCCGAATTTTCCCATGTCCACGACCGACCTGACCCAAGGCGATTTCACCCTGCCTGGTGAAGCCGGCCATGAAGCCCTGACCCTGCGCCTCGCAAAAAAATGGGGCGCCGACACGATCCGCGATTCCGACGGCACGCAGCTCTCGCCCGAGATCGTGTCTTCCGGCTACGCGATCTACTCGACCATCTGCCTGCCGCGTTCCGTGCAGCCCTGGGCGCGCGTCAACCACGACAAGCTGCAGCAGAACTACCTGATGAGCTTCCCGGTCGTCGCGGGGCAGGCGCAGACCACGATCACACTGTTGGCGGGCTATTACACCGAGCAGTCACGCTGAAACCTAAAGGACAGCCCGAAGCAGTGGTGGCAGGTCTTTGACCGCACGACCGGCCGGGAAGTCCCGAAGGCCCGATGGTCGGTCAACCCGCGGAAGGGCACCGTCACCATCAGCGGCACCGAACCGGGGCACAAGTACACGGTGAACTTCCTCGCCTTTCGGCTGTGGGAGGAGATCTCGATGTACAACCACCTCACGAACAACTGGGGTGACCGCGAGCATCTCGCCGCCGTTGATCCCATGCAGCCCGCGACGCAAAAGGTGCTGCTCGAGTTCCTGGACAAGTGGCTGCGGGAGCACCCGGACACCCGCGTCGTGCGCTTCACGTCGATGTTCTACAATTTCTCGTGGTTCTGGGGGGCTGACCACGCGAAGCTCCGAGACATTTATTCCGACTGGGGCGACTACGCGATGACCGTCAGCCCGCGGGCGCTGCGGCTCTTTGAGAAGAAATACGGCTACAGGCTCACGTCCGAGGACTTCGTCAACGACGGCCTGTACAACTCCACGCACAACGCGCCGTCGCGCCGTTACCGCGACTACATGGATTTCATGCACGACTTCGTGATCGGCTTCGGCCGCCGGTGCATCGACCTCGTCCATCAATACGGCAAGCTCGCCTATGTCTTCTACGACGACCACTGGATCGGCGTGGAGCCCAGCAGCCCGCGGTTCAAGGAATTCGGCTTCGACGGCCTGATCAAGTGCGTGTTCAACGCCTTCGAGGTCCGGCTCTGTGCACACTCCACCGGGGTGAAGACGCATGAGCTGCGCCTGCACCCGTATCTCTTTCCGACCGGGCTGAAGGGCGAGCCGACCTTCAAGGCCGGCGGCAACCCGACGCTCGATGCGAAGAACTTCTGGATCGACGCGCGGCGCGGACTCGTGCGCGCGCCGATTGATCGCATCGGCCTTGGCGGCTACCTGTCGCTGGTCGGGCCGTTCCCGGATTTTCAGGATTACATTGAGGGGCTGGCCCGGGAGTTCCGGCTGCTGAAGTCATTCCATGCGGGTGACCGGCCCTGGACCGCGCCGTGCAAGGTGGCCGTGCTCACGGCGTGGGGCGACCTGCGGGCGTGGACCTGCTCGGGTCACTTCACCAAGGGAGTCGTGCTGTACGACGTGCTCGAGTCGCTCGCGGGCCTCGCGCTGGACGTGCAGTTCATCAGCTTTGACGACCTCGTGGCCAAGGGGGTGCCGAAGGGCGTGAAAGCCGTTATCAACGCGGGCCGCGCCGGCAGCGCATGGAGCGGCGGCCATTACTGGAGCGATCCGCGGGTCGAGGCCGTGCTCACGCAGTTTGTGCAGAAAGGCGGAGGCCTTGTCGGCATCGGTGAGCCCAGTGCCCTCCCGCAGCCCGGCCAGTGTTTCAAGCTCGCGCAGGTGCTCGCGCTCGATCGCGACACCGGCGACCGCGTGGCCAACGGCAAATACAAGTATGCCGCGCCGGCGGTGCCGGTGGCGGAGCATTTCATCACGGCGGATGTCACGGGGCCGCTGGAGTTGGGATCCGACACCGGGGACCTGTATGTCCTGTCGGGGGAGACTAAAGTGCTGGCGGAGCGCGATGGCTCGCCGCGGTTGGCGGCGCATGCGTTTGGCCGGG
>JBIJDP010000371.1:0-3757 GCA_044344065.1 Opitutaceae bacterium | reverse complement strand
GATGACCTGCCAGAAGAGCGAGTGGTTGTGATGTCCGCCCACATTGTTGTGCACGGTTGTGCGGACTTTTTCCGGCACTGAATCGAGTCGCTGCAACAAGGCCGCGGCGTCCAGTCCGTGCAGTTCAGGGAAACCGGACAGCGCCTGGTTCGCATTGTTGATGTAAGCCTGGTGATGCTTCGTGTGATGGATTTCCATCGTCCGCGCATCAATGTGCGGGGTGAGGGCGTCGTAGGCGTAACCGAGCTTTGGCAGAGTGAACGACTGCGGCGCACTCACGGTCACGGTTGCCGATTGCGCGCGTCCTGTTGCCAGGCCCAAGCCCAGGAGGGCGGCGCCGGCGCCAAGGGATTTGAGCGCATCACGGCGGGAAATGCGGGTATTCATGGAGTGCAGGTTAGCGCCAATGGTCCATTCCGCAAGCTGCCGGCCATCACTGTAGGGGCAGCTTTATGCCGCGACCGAGCACGCCACATCGCGGCATAAATCCGCTCCTGCAATCTGACACGGCGGCCATTTTATCCATGCTTCACACCCAAAAGATGTATCCTAGCCCAGCAGACGCCGCAGCGTGGCATCCACCTGCTTGGGATCAGCCCGGCCCTTGGCCGCCTTCATCACGGGACCCTTGAAGGCATTGATCGCGCTTTCCTTGCCGGCCTTGAATTCCGCCAGGGCCTTGGGATTCCCCGCAATCGCGTCGCGGCACCATTGCTCCAATTCGCCCGCATCGGTCGGTGCGGCCGCAAGCCCTTCGCGCTCGATGATCGCGGCAGGTGAGTCACCCGTCGCAAACATTCTGGCGAACACCGTCCTTGCCGTATTCGCGAGCAAGGTCCCGCCCTCGATGAGCTTTACCAGTTCAGCCAGCTGCGCCGGCCGCACCTTGGCGGAAGCCAGATCGGTTTTCGCGACACCGATTTCCCGCAGCAGGTCGTTCACCAGCCAGTTGCCCACCGCCTGGGCCCGGTCCGGTCCCGCCAGTTGCGCCGCCTCTTCAAAGTAATCACCCAGGGCCCGGTCCAGGATCAGCACCGATGTGATGGTGTAAGGCACCTGATACTGGCTGATAAATCGGCGCTGTTTGTCGAAGGGCAGCTCGGGACATTCCGCCTGCAGCCGGGATTTCCAAGCCTCGTCCACCCTGACCGGCATGAGATCCGGATCGGGAAAGTAACGATAGTCGTGCGCCATTTCCTTCGAGCGGAGCGACTGGGAGACGCCGGTCTGGCCGTCATAGTCCCGCGTCTCCTGGACAATGGTGCCGCCGCGCTCAATGACCGCGAGCTGACGCTTGATCTCATGCGCGATGCCGTCGCGCACGAATGAAATGGAATTTAGGTTCTTGAGCTCCACCTTGGTCCCGAGCTTCGTGTCACCCACGCGCCGGACCGAGATGTTCGCATCGCAGCGCAGCTGCCCCTTTTCCATGTCGCAGTCCGAGATGCCACCGTAAACCATGGTCGCGCGCAGCGAAGTCAGGTAGGCGTAGGCCTCCTCCGCACTGTGCATGGCCGGCTCAGACACGATCTCCATCAGGGGCGTGCCGGCCCGGTTGTAGTCAACGAGCGAATCCGTCGCGAAGTGGTTCAGCTTGCCCACATCCTCTTCCAGATGAATCCGGGTGAGCGGGATCCGCTTGTGCTCGCCCATCACATTCCGCGCCGGCCCCGGCAGCTCGATCTCTACGCCGCCGCCGAGGCAAATGGGCTGGTCGTATTGCGAGATCTGGTAGTTTTTGGGCGAGTCCGGATAGAAGTACTGCTTGCGGTCCCATTTGCAGACCGGCGCGATCTCACAGCCGAGCATGAGGCCGGCCTTGATCACGGCGTCAAGCGCCGCCCTGTTCATGACGGGCAGCACCCCGGGCAGCGCCAGCACCACTGGATCCGTCAGGGTGTTGGGCTCATGGCCGTAACCCGCCGCCACGCGGGTGAACATTTTCGACCGCGTTTTGACCTGCACGTGAACTTCCAGACCTATGACGGCTTCGTAGTTCATCAGAGGGAGGGAACGCGGGTGTGCCAGTCATGCCCCTGCTCGTAGTCCCGGGCGATGGCCAGCAGTTCGGTTTCACAGAAAGGCTGGCCGATCAACTGGAGGCCGATGGGCAGGCCGCCGGTGGTGAAGCCGCAAGGCACGCTCACCGCCGGCAGGCCCGCGAGGTTCACGCCGATCGTGTAGATGTCGCACAGGTACATCGCGAGCGGATCAGATTTTTCGCCGAGTTTGAAGGCGGGCACTGGCGAAGTCGGGGTCAGCAGCGCATCCACCTCCCGGTACGCGTTGAGAAAATCCTGCCGGATCAGGGTGCGCACCTTCTGGGCGCGCAGGTAATAGGCGTCGTAGTAGCCGCTGGAGAGCACATAGGTGCCCAGGATGATGCGGCGCTTCACCTCGGGCCCGAAACCCTCGGCGCGCGACCGGGAATAGAGCTCCTCCATGTCAGTGACGTCCGCGGCGCGGTGGCCGTAGCGGATGCCGTCAAAGCGCGCCAGGTTCGAGGAAGCCTCCGCCGTCGCGATGATGTAATACGTGTCGAGGCAGTACTGGGTGTGCGGCAGCGAGACTTCCCTGATCTCGCAATGCTGCGACCGGTAGTAGGCGATGGCCTTTTCGACTGCTGCGCCCACCTCGGGATCGAGTCCCTCGCCGAAATACTCCTTGGGAATGCCGATCCGCCAGGGTCCGCGCTTTCCGGCCAATGCCGCCCGGTAATCGGGCACTTCCGTCTTGTAGGAAGTTGAGTCGAGGGGATCGTGGCCGGCGATGACCCCCAGCATGATGGCGGCGTCCTCGACCGTGTGGGTGAATGATCCGATCTGGTCGAGCGAGGAGGCAAAGGCGATCAGGCCGTAACGGGAAACCAGGCCGTAACTTGGCTTGAATCCCACCACCCCGCACAAAGCCGCCGGCTGCCGGATGGAACCGCCGGTATCGGAGCCCAGCGTGGCCAGCGCCGTGCCCGCCGCGAGGGCCGCGGCACTGCCGCCGGAGGAACCGCCGGGAACGCGCGAGAGATCCCACGGATTGCGGGTCGGACCGAAGGCGGAGTTCTCGGTCGAGGAACCCATCGCAAACTCGTCCAGGTTCAGCCGCCCCCACAGCACCGCGCCAGCCCGCTTCAGCTTTGCGGTCACGGTGGCGTCGTAGGGAGAGATGAAATTCGCGAGCATCCGGCTCGAGGCCGTCAGCGGCTGGTCCTTGACCGCGATGATGTCCTTCAAGCCGACCGGGATGCCGTCCAGCGGCCCGCGCGATTGGCCGGCGGTGCGGCGCGCGTCTGCATCCGCCGCCTGCTTGAGCGCATCCGCCTCGTCACGGGAGTTGAACGCGCGGATCCGGCCCTCGACGGCCTCGGTGCGGGCCAGGACCGCGCGGGTGAGCTCAACCGACGACAGCCGGCCCGCGGCCAGTTGGGCGGACAATCCGGCGATGGTTTGATGATACAGCGCGGAAGCCATGCGCCGTCACTCCACCACCCTGGGTACTGCGATCATGTTCTGGCGCTGCCGGGGGGCATTCTTCAATGCCATGTCTACCGGCAGCCCGGGCCGCACCACATCCTCGTCCCAGACATTGACCACGGGAAAGGCATGGGCCGTGGGTTCGACCCCGTTGACGTTCACTTTGCCTAGTTGCTCAATATGATGGAGCACGTCACCCAGCTGCTGGGAGTATTCCGCCTTTTCCTGGGGCGACAGGGCCAGGCGCGCCAGATGCGCGACATGGTCGATATTGAGTTCGGACGAGGCAG
>JBIJDP010000370.1:0-3770 GCA_044344065.1 Opitutaceae bacterium | reverse complement strand
AGCCGGCCGGCAGATCCACCAGACCGAGGAAGGCCGAGGTCTCACGGCCGGGCAGGTCGGCGAAGACACCGTCGATGTCGGTGCGCGTGAGCCCGTGCAGCAGCGCCACCTCGAGCAGCGGGTCGATCATCGCCGTCACGCGCACGATTTTGGCGGTGCGGTGCGCCAGCCAGCCGGTCACCGAGATGCGGCCGTAGCGGACCCAGCCGAGTTCGCGCGGTTCCTCGAGGGCGCCGTGGAATGGCGGGTTGGGCAGCGAGTTCAGCGGTTCGCCCAGGGCGGTGGAGACCGTTTCATCCGCGAGCGTGCCCCAGGGTGCGGCGTGATTAGCAGCCCGGTGGCGCAGCAGAAGGTCAAGTTGCCGGCCCACCACGGCCGCGGTGTCCGGCGGCGGCGGACAGGCGCCGGCGTCCGCGGAGACAGTGATCGCCGTGCGGAAGAGCTCGCGCCATGCCCCGGTCTCATCGCGCACTTCGAGGCGGAACAGGCGGGCGCCGGCGTGCGGGTTGATCTGGATCGTGAAACCCAGATAGGGCGGACCCGGCCGCTGCAGCAGCCGCAATTCGAGCCCCGTCTTGGGCAGACCGTGGATGGCGAGGAAGGAACGGCCGTCGATCCAGGCCCGCAGATCGGAGACGAGGCGTCCATCCTTCGACCAGAGCCAGCCCGCCATCCAGGATTTCCCGGCGGGAAAGGCCCAGCCGGGCGGATGCACCTCGAGGTCGAACTGCCAGCCGAACGTTTCGATCATGGCACAGATTGGCCGGCAGCGACGGCGCGGGCGAGCGCGGTGTGGGCGGGCAGGACGGTGGCGGCGGCAAAGTGGGTCTCGGCGCGGGTGCGGGCGCGGGTGGCCAGAGTCTGGCCGGTAGCCAAATCGTCCAGCCGGGCGGCGAGGGCCTCGGCCCAGGCGGTGGTGTCGCCGGGGGGCGCGAGCGTGGCCTCAACGCCATCGCGGACGAGTTCGCTGATGCCGGGGATGGCGGAGACGAGCAGCGGCACGTTGCAGGCCATGGCCTCGAGCACGACGCGCGGAGAGGATTCCTCGTGGCTGGAGCAGACAGTGAGGTCGGCGGCGGCGTAGTAGCCGAGGAAGTCCGGCGTCTCGGGATGCACGGTGAGGTTGGGAAGCGCGAGGTCCGCGAGCACTTCGCGCAGGAATTGGTCGTAGGGCGCATCGCGTCCGCCGAGCAGGATGAAGCGAGTGCGGGCCGCGAGGTCCGGCCGCCGGCGGTTGAAGAGCTGCACGGAGCGGGCAAAGGCGAGCTGGCCCTTGCGGTCGCAGATGGTGCCGACGTTGGTCACGAGCAGTTCGCCGGGCTTAAGGCCGAAGTCTTCCCGCAGCGTCTCGCGCGGGTGGGCGTTGCGCCAGGCATCGATGCCCGAAAGGTCCACCCAGCCGGGCGTGAGCACGGCGTGAATCGGCCGGCCGGACCACGCATGATAGCGGCGGGTGGCGTCACTGGTGAAACTCACCGCATCGGCGGCGGTGAGCGCCGCGTCGGCGAGTGCCACGACAGCGGGGGACACGCTGCCGCCATAGAAGGCGGCGGGGCTGGTGCTTTCATGGACGTAGGAGAGCACGGGCCGGCCGACGGCCTTCGCGGCATGCACGGCCCAGAACGCGGTGAAGGTGTTGGTGATGACGAGGTCGCCCGCGGCGAAATCAAAGTTGCGGCCGAGTGCGGCCAAGGCGGTTTCAGCTTCGCCGGCATCGCGGGCGCGGAACACCGACGCGGTGTCCACCAGGGCGATCCTCGCCCCGAGCGCAGCGAAGCGTTCGCGCAGCACGCCATCGGACGGACTCACCACGGTCAGTTCCATGCCGCTGGCGGCGAGGTGGCGCGCGAGGTCGAGCAGGAACAGGGGTGCGCCCTCGAGGTTGAGGTTGTGGGTGGCGAGGATGACGCGCTTGAGCGGACGACCCGCGGCAGAGGCGATGGCCGGGGCGCGCGAGGCGACCGGGGCCGGTGCGCGCACGCAGGCGGCGCGGAGGCGTTCGATGGCGGCGTGCAGTTCATCGTCCACCACGACCCCGAAACCGCGGACCCGCAGCGCGCTGCGCCAGGCGGTGAGCGCCTCGTCGAAACTGGCGGCGGTGATGTCCGCGTAGGGATATTTTTCGAGTTCGGCGTCGTGCCGCCGCGTTGTGCGCACCTGCACGAGGTGCAGCGCTCCGTCGGAGGTTTCCGCGTAGAGCCGCAGGACCACGGGATTGGGCAACTGGGCGGGGACGTCCACGTACCCCTCGTAGCCCGAGGTGCCGGCGACGGGGTATTGCGGGAAGTGGGGGATGAGGTTGGCCGTGGCGCGGCCGAGCGTGAGCGGCTGCAGGGCCTGCAGGTCGGGCGTGACCCAGAGGCGCTGGATTCGGTCCTTGGTGTGAAACAGATACCCGACCATTGGCAGGAGCCCGAAGCGGCAGCTGTTCAAGGCGGCGGGTTCGTCGGCGTGACCGATGAACGGTTCCGGCGGGAAAAGTTGGTCCTGCACCACGGGCAGGTCGGCCGCGAGTTCCGCGGCCAGCCGGACCCAGGAGTCGTCGGGCCGGCTGCGGCGTGAACGGAGAATGAAATCCAGCCCGCGGGCGAAGTCGTGCCAGCGCAGGGGACGCGGGCCGGGCGGGGCGGGCAGCGGGGAGCGTTCGGCGCTGACCTGATAGGCCACGGTTTGGAAAGGCGTCCAGCGGCCTTCCAATTCGAGCACCTCGAGGACGATCTCGACCGGTCCCGGCGGCAGTTCGACGCTGACATGGAATTCCGCCAACGCGTAGCGCCGTCCGGTCTTGAAATGGGCGGCGAGGTCGGTGCGCGGCCGGCCGTGGACGCCGGGGAAGGCGCGGCCGTTGATCCGGGCGCGGACATTGACGAAATGGCCGCCGGCACACGGCCAGACCCAGCCGCGCAGGACCTGCCAGCCGGACGCGAGCGTGCTGCCGGGGGCCGGCGCCTCGATCTGCGAAAAACTGAAGGCGGTCTCGGGCATCAGTGATTTCAACCCAGCCAGGCCTCGCGCACCATTTCGAGGTGCCGGGGCAGGGCGCGGGACTGGTGGTAGTGGCGGGCGGCGCGCGCGCGGGCCATGGAGATCATCTTCTGATTGCCGGCGAAATGATCGGTGAGCGCGAGCTTGAGCGCGGCGGCGAGCTTGAACGGATCGCCGGCCGGGACGAGGTAGGCCTCGTCGGTGTTGGTCAGCATCTCGGCGATGCCGTTGACGTCGGTGCTGACGATGCGGTTGCCAAACACCATGGCCTCGAGGATCACGCGGGGGAACGATTCCTCAAAGCTCGTGCAAACCAGCAGGTCGGAGAGGCGGTAGAAATCGTAGATGTCGGGCGTCTCCGGGAAGATCTTCACCTCCTGCAGGCCCATGAGCTGGATGTCCTCGTTGAGGGTTTCCATGTAGAGGCCCTCGCGGGCGCCGACCATCACCCATTGGATTTTGCGCCCGGGGAACAGCGCCGGCAGGTCCTTCCGCAGCAGGTCGAGGCCGCGGATGTAGATGTGCTGGCCCTTGCGTTCGCAGACCGAGCCGATGTTCACCACGACGACGGCGTCGGGGTCGAGACCGTGCTTGCGGCGGAGCGCGGCGCGATCGTGCGTGGAGGCGAATTGCTCGATGCGGGCGATATCCACCCAGCTCGCCAGCGTGCGGAAGTTGTCCTCGGTATTGAGCGGCTCGTGGATGGAATAGGTAGACCGCGCGGTGAAGACCACGCGGGTGGCGAGACGGAACGCTTCCTCGACGACGGGATGCATCGCCGCGGG